>JBCCOX010000416.1:0-4901 GCA_039025155.1 Deinococcota bacterium
CAACAGTGAAGATGCTGTAAAAACTTACAATCTCAACCTAGGCGCACACGCGCACTTGCAAGATTTAACCTTGTTACCCGCGACTGACTTAGCACCTGCAGACATCCTTATGGGTGGCTGTCCTTGTCAAGATTTTTCGTCTTCTGGAGGTAAAACAGGTTTTTCTGGAAAACGTGGCAGGCTCTACCGCGTGTTAGTTGACTACATGCGCGAGCATCAACCTAAAGTTGTGGTGGAAGAAAATGTACCTCACTTAGCTAGGCTTAGCCAAGGTCACTACCTCAAAACTATTCTTAAAGAATTTGAGGCTGAAGGCTATAAATTTGATGTTTGGAATCTTTATGCACCAGATTACGGGCTGCCGCAAAGCCGCCGCAGACTTTTTTTAATTGGCATTCGTAACGACCTAGAGGGCTTTGCTGTACGGCCTCGAGCCAGCCATACGAGCAACTACATTAGTATTGATAAAAGCCTAGCTGACCTCGAGGCAATTACAGATGAAACAGTTACCAATCAAAGCCAGTACTTTGTCGCCAGCAAAGCCACTGCTGGCGGTGGGCAAGGCGATCACACAAATCAAGTTGGCAAAGTTGCCTATTGTATACGGGCGAATGCCCGCGGGCGCATTCAGTTTCACTACCACCTACCGCGCCGCTTAACCGTACGAGAATGTGCAAGGCTACAGTCATTTCCCGATGAATTTGTCTTCCCGTTTTCAACGCAGCGCAACATGACACTAATTGGCAATGCCGTCCCACCCATTTTAGGACACCACGTTGCAGTGTCTATTGCTAATTACCTAACCGCGCTGACAGATGTAGCGTTACAACCAGAAGCTGTAGCTCAGCAGCGTGTTCTTCCGTCACAAGCTTCTATATTTGATTCCTAAACAAAAATGAATACTTCTGAACACGACGCTTATCTATGTGAGGTTTTGCTTGCACCTATTCAAAAGTGTAAGGTCTACAAACCTGCGTTTGGGCAAGCCAACTCAACTGGGCTAAGCCTTACAGATTTTCAAATCTTGTACGGCCAAGATTTGTTTTACAGTTGGCTAGGTCTAGACGATGCTTCTGTATATGCAGCACACAAAGCCGCTGGAGGCTTGACCTCGGTTTACCGTCAGCTTGGTATTGGTAGTGAGCGCCTCTTTCGGGCTGTTATTGGCATCTGCCTCGAGCTATCTGAGCAGCAGATGAACTGGCACTACATATACAACAAACCTGCGGGTCGTACAGGTAGACACACATTAGACGCCTGTATTAAGCTTGCTGATCTCAACGAAGATGCGCGCAGACGTTTTGTAGCATGGTTAGAAACGATTGGCGGTAGCTCGAGCCCAACAGCCAAGCTCGAGGGCGTTGTTTTTGAGGTAAGACAAGGCTACAAAAGCGCAGATTCAAAACGACAAAATGCCGATTTACGTTATGGCGTTAGAGCTTACCAAGCAGGGTTGCTGCCAGCGTTTGCCATTATGTCATCCCAAGTAAGTGACCCGGTCATCAAACGCTATCGGCATGACGGCATGTTGGTGCTTACAGGAATTGATGATAACACCCCCACAAAGTCAACATTTGCGTTCTTTAAAACCGTTGTAGGTTATGACCTAGCCTACTTTTTTAAGCGCAATGCAGGCTACCTCAAGGGCCAAATCCACAACGTTGTTCAAACACTGCTCAACCCGTAATCTTTTGTAATAATTCAAGCTAATCGGCAGCAATTTGCCCAGTTTTGTTGGTGAGTTCTCCGGGTGATGGACGCATTTCGGTAATGAGCCGCGCGTGACGGTCATAGGTAAAGTAGTTGTAAACCCAATTCGCAAACACATTCACGCGGTTTTGGTGGCCAACCAAATACATGAGATGCAAGAACAACCAGGCTAACCAAGCTAGACGGCCCTTAAATTTTAGATTAAAAAACAAATCTGACAGTTCGGCAATACCTGCACTACGGCCAATGGTTGCCATGTTGCCTAGGTCTAGATATTTAAACGTTTCGGTGGGGCGGCCCTTGAGTTGGTGGACGATTTGCTTGACGGCGTGTTTACCTTGCTGGATGGCCACTTGGGCAACTTGTGGGTAAAGGTTGCCATCTAGGTCGGTCACACCCGACATATCACCGACAATAAACGCATTGGGGCGGTCAGGAATACTTAAATCTTGGTTGACCACCGCGCGGTAGCCCCTGGTAAGTTCAACACCCAGCATCTCAACCAGCGGGTGCGCGCGCACGCCAGCTGCCCAGATAAGTGTATTGCAGGGAATAGAAGTGCCATCTGAGAGATTAACATGGTCGGCAAAAACCTTATCTACAGAGGTCTCGAGCCGCAAATCAATGCCCCGCTGGCGCAAAACCCGCTCGGTGTAGTGACTGAGTTCGGGTGTGTAGGGACCCAAGATGCGTTCAGCGTGCTCGACCAAAATAACGCGCGCTTCAAAGACATTAACTTGCGGAAAGTCTCTGGGCATCACCAGATCAAATAGTTCAGCGAGCGCGCCAGCCATCTCCACACCAGTAGGTCCGCCACCTACAATGACAAAATTGAGCGCGCCCTCCCCAACAAGTTCGGGGTAGCTGTTAACCCGTTCAAACTGCTTGAGCACATGGCTGCGAATGTTCACAGCCTCGCTTAAACTTTTTAGGAAGAAGCCGTGTTCTTTTACGCCAGGCACGCCAAAATCGTTGTAGATGGCACCTGCAGCGACAATTAAGTAATCAAATGAGACGCGCTGATCACCACTTAAAAGAATCTCTTGTGCGTCCCAATCAACGCCTGTAACCGTACCTTGGCGGAACCTGAAGTTAGTCTGCGTTTGAAAAGTGGCACGCACTTGGTGGGCGACATCCCCTGCTTCTAAGCCAGAGGTTGCTACTTGGTAGAGGAGTGGCTGAAAGGTGTGATAGTTGTTTTGGTCTATCATGAGCACGTTCACCGGAACGTGTTTGAGGGCTTTGGCGGCGTTTAACCCAGCAAAACCTGCGCCAATAATCACAACGGTGGGTTGTGCCATAAAGTGCCTTCTTTCTAAAGCGTGCGTTTATAAACAATATCGTTACAAACAATGTCGTTATGAATATGTCGTTATGAACGTGATGGTGTGAGTTGCTTTAAGCTCAGAGACGTCTTGTTTCAAGTCCTGCCACCTCGAGCATCATTGCGAGCATCACCTCGAGCATCATTGTAAACATCAGCACACAAACCTACTTACATCTAACTCTACTTAGTCTATGTCAAGATTGGCTGAGCCCCAGCGTTCAAGACACAATGTTCTAAGTCAAGCATTCTAGTAGCATTTCCATTTGAAGTTACTGGGGCAACTTCAAATGCGAGCTATACAAGTCGAAATAGACCCACTCAGTGTAGGGGATTTATCCTAGAATTGCTGTAGATAAGCAGCTCGAGGTCTGCTTGTAATACCCAACCGACGTTGATGATGCCGTCATTTCAATGTTTATTTAGATGTTTATTACGTCATCAGTTAGCCAATGTTGCGTATGCTAGAACATATGGGTGTTTTGTTATTCATTGTGGGGCTTGCCGCTGCGGGCGCTTCCGGCTATGTGCTGGTGAACACACTGCTCATGCGCCAATGGGTCAAGGTGACTGCTGACGTGCTGATGTGCGAGATAGCAACCAAAACTCGCCGTGACCTGTGGGGTGTTGCAACGTATTACTACCCTGAGGTGAGCTACCGTTACCAACTACAGGGCAAACGCTACACGAGTTCACGCTACCAGTTTTTACCGTTGGCCGTGAGTGAAAGTGACGCGCTCGAGCAACTCCATGACTACCGCGACCTCAAACAGCTCGAGGTTTACTACAACCCTCGCAACAAACGCAGCGCCGTGATTAAACGCGATTTGGATAAGCCTACGCTCATTTATATTGCCGTATTTGGGGGCATCGGCTTAATCTTGATGGTGTTGGCGTTTGTCTAAAGCTAGACATTTCAGGACTTTGTGCCCGCATCAACACCACCTCATCCGTCAACACATCGTGTTATGACCAACTTGGGCTGCTACAAACGCTGCTACAATTGTAGATGGTGTGATTTAGGGCAATCTTGGTGATGGTGTACGTGGTTGATGATGGTAGTGGTTGATGATGGTATACGTGCGGCTCGAGCCAAGCTTATTTCCCCCTCAACACGCAATGTAGTCGCTCGAGTAGCCATCACCCTAACCTCATCAAGCTGTTCTAGAAGCTGCCTCAGGAGGAAGCATGAGCAAGAAAAAACCCGTTTATTTGACCCCGCAGGGTCTGCAAAAAACCAAAGACGAGCTGAAATACCTCACCGAAGTCAAACGCCAAGAACTCTCTGAGTACATGGGCTCGGCCATTGCCGACGGCGATTTGCGAGAGAGCGCAGCTTACGACGAAGCGCGCTTGTTACAAAGCCAAAATGAAACGCGCATTGCAGATTTAGAAGAGATCATCAACCGGGCTGTTGTTGTTGAACACCGCGAAGGTGATCTTGCTCTAGCGCGTTTAGGTGCTACCTTGGAACTAGAAGATGGCGACGGTGAAACATACACCTTTTTGCTGGTAGGTACACACGAAGCCAACGTGCTCGAGAACCGCATTTCAGACGAATCTGACCTTGGTCGGGCACTGCTTGGTAAGCAAGCTGGTGACAAAGTCCTTGCACAGGGGTTTGAATACACCATCAACAACGTTCAGTTTGAATAAGCCTCATTAAACTTAGCATTCTTTGACAGACAAGTTCTTAAACGAGCTTGTCTTTTTTGTTGCTGGTAGTTCTGATTGACCAAGTGCAGGTATGCTGAGATCATGATGGTTATACGAATACTGATGTGGGCAGCACTTTTGTGCTTGCCCTTTGGATATAGCCTCGAGCCTATTAACGATTTAGTGGGCCCATTTGAGGTGGACTTAGTTG
>JBCCOX010000417.1:0-4897 GCA_039025155.1 Deinococcota bacterium
GTAGACACCATGATTAACGTGCTATTTTCCGAAGCGATGGACGCCACCTCCACCACCGCCGCGTTTACCAGCGTGCCGCCGATTAACTGCGAGCTTACGGTCAACCGCGACACCCTCACCTGTGCGCCGCGCGAACCGCTACCGTTTAATCAAAACTACAGCGTGACCATTGAAACAGGCGCGTCAGACGTAGCTGGCAATAGTCTTGTTGAGGCTCGCACGTTTGCGTTTACCACAGCGCCACCAGATGACGCCATCCCGCCTACAGTGACAGACGCCCGCCCCGCAAGCGGCAGTGAAGATGTGGCTCGTAATTCCAACATCCTCATTAGCTTTTCGGAACCCATGGACGTAGATGCAACCACCGCAGCGTTCTCGAGCGAACCTGAAATTAGTTGTACGTTCAGCTTTAACGCAACCAATAACAGACTCCTCTGCGATCCAGTTGCAAGTTTTGCAGACAACACCGAGTATGTCGTGCAAATAGACACAGCTGCTACAGATGAGACGGGTAACCCGCTCGCCAGCACGTTCAGTTTTAGCTTCCGCACGTTTAGCGAGGTTGTCATTCCAGACAACACCACGCCAAGTATTGATAGCTTTGTGAACCCAGCTAGCGCTGTTACCGACGAAGAGGTAGTTTTTGAGTGGCAAGTGAGTGATGCTGACGAAGAAGATGCCCTAAGTTGCACACTCGACCCTGGAGATGGTAGTGACCGCTATCAGATTGCTGACTGCCTCACGACAACCAGTCAAACCCACACCTACACCATTCCGGGTATCTACGTGCCCACGCTGACTGTACGCGATGATAGCCTCGCGCCCAATAGTAGCGCTAGCTTTAGCAGCATTATTGAAATTACGGGCGAAAACCAGCGCCCCAGCGTGCAGTTTTTAAACTTTGACGCACCCGAAGAAGACGACGACCCGCAAGCGTTTAGCTTTTTTGCCGAAGCAGAAGACGACGGCGAAATTGTCCGCTACGACTGGGACTTTGGCGATGGCAACAGCACCACCACCGTTGACCCTGAAACCCTGCACGTGTACACCGCAGCGGGTATGTATGTCGTTACCGTAACCGTGTTTGATAATGAAGACGCCCGCGCCAGCTTAACTGTGACAGTGAATGTGATTGACGGGCAAATTGGCGAGCCTTGTAACCGCCCCGGCAATATTTTGAGCTTTCCTGATAGCAGCCTCGAGCAAGCCCTGCGCGCCTCCCTAGAAGCCCAAAACGGCGCGCCCGTAGGCGATAGTATTCTCTGTTCAGATGTGGCCAGCTTGCTAGACCTTGCCAGCGAAGACAGTAGCATTGAAAGCCTTGCGGGCTTAGAGCAAGCCGTGAGTTTGCAAGCGCTGTCGCTGCCAAATAGCACCATTAGCAACTTGGCACCACTGGCTGAGCTTACTAGCCTCGAGCGCATCAACTTAAACGGCAACCAACTGACCGACTTGGCACCACTGGCAGACCTACCTAACCTCACCTTGTTGTTTGTTGCTAATAACGACATCAGCGACCTGTCGCCGCTGGCAGGGCTTAGCAGCCTCACCCGTTTAGACGTGGGGGACAACGATTTTGACAGCCTCGAGCCCCTTAGCGGTCTAACTAACCTAAGCCAGTTGGGTATTTACGATAACGGTTTGGACGACCTTACAGCCCTTAGTACGCTTGCCAACCTCACGCTCTTGTCTGCGTCGGACAACATGGTCAGCGACATTTCAGCTATTACGGGCCTTACCGAGCTGCGGGTGGTGAGCTTTAGCAACAATGGTATTGAGACCCTTGCAGGTATGGAGATGCTAACCAAGCTCGAGACGCTCTTCGTTCGCAACAACAGCATCAGCGATATTCGTCCACTAGACGGCATCGTGACCTTACGCGAACTCAACCTAGCTGGCAACCAAATTATTGATGTTAGTTCCATAGCCAGCCTCAGTGGGTTGGATGACCTTGACATCAGCGGTAACGCCGTGCGCGACATCACACCACTTGTAGACAACCCCGGCTGGACAGCAGGTGATGACATTAACATTGTGGACAACTGCTTGCTCTTAGACCTTGGCGACCCCGACTTTATCAACCTCAACATTTTGATTAGTCTTGGGGTGGAGGTGACCTTTGGCGCGCAGCGCGAGTGTGACCCCATTGTCGTGACGGTCACGCCATCTGCAACTAGCATTGACCCGGGTGTCTTGGTTGAGCTTACAGCAGCTATTGAAGGTGTACCTGTGTCCGGTGTGATCTGGGAAGCTGCTGAGGGCGCACTCGTCACCAACGGCAACATGGCGGCGTTTAGCGCGCCGGAAACGCCCGGAACCTACACCGTGACCGCGCGTGCAGTCGCAGATAGCAGCGCCAGCGCTGAAGCCACAATTACTGTGATTGACCCAAACGCAGACGCCGACGGTGAAACCCCTTAACGCCCACGTTAGTTAAACCCTAATCAAACAAAAAAAGCCATCACATGCAACACGAGTGATGGCTTTTTTGTTGTGGTCGAGCAGCTGAATGTTCTCTCAAGAGATGACATCCAATCTAATACTAAAGTGATGTTTTGATGCCGCAAAGCGACATCAAAATCGCTCGTGAGAGCGTACCCTTAGACGGTTCAGACTATGACACTCAAGAGTCCATTTAGTATAAATCAACTCAACATCGAGATGCACCTTGATATTCTCCCCTCAGCCCTAGAAATGATGTCTCCAATGACATCAACTCGAGATAAAACCACATTTTAATGTCATGACACATCACGAACTTATCCATGACCACTTTGCTCACCTCATAAGGTGCTAAATGTCTTGATTTTGCGGCAGCATCACAAGGTCACGGATGGTCACATGAGCAGGCCTCGAGAGCATAAAGATAATCGCCTCAGCCACGTCTTCTGAACGAATGCTGGCGTGCTTCGTAATGTCTTCATCAACGGCTTGGGTATCTGTAAAGCCCCAAAGCTCATTGGCAACTTTACCCGGACAAATAGCCCCCACCCGAATGCCAAGCCCTGCAAGCTGGCGGCGTAGCGTGTGCGCTAGCCCTTGCACAGCGTGTTTAGACGCACTGTAAATGGGCTCCCAGACAATGTCCTCAAACCCAGAAATAGAACTGGTGATGAGGATGTCGCCACGGCGTTGGGTTTTGAAGTGAGGAAGCACCGCGTGGATGCTATTTAAAACACCATTCACGTTGACATTGATGAGTTGCGTCCAAGTGTTGAGATCATCATCAACAACATCGCCAGCGAGATAAATACCTGCGTTGGCTAGTAGGGCGTCTATTTGTCCGAAGTGCTCGAGCGTTTTATCAACAAGCTGTTTGAGGTCACCAGCTTGAGTCACATCTGTAGGGACTGCCAGCGCGTGAGGGGCGAGTTCGGTGGCAAGTGCCGTTAGCTTATCCTGCGAACGTGCCGCTAAGACTACCTTGCAACCTTCAGCAACCAAGGCATGGGCCGTTGCTGCGCCAATACCCGAACTTGCCCCGGTGATAATAACAACGCGGTCACGTAATGATGCCATATTTGCCGCCCCCTCAATCAGTTGATGTGCAGTTGGTTATCCAAACCTACTGCTAAATTTAAGGTTTACTGATGAGTATAATCCCTAGCGGCATGTCAAAGGTTGTAGCTGTGCCATCTTTGTATGCAATTGAAAAGGCTGATTTAGCTGCGTCGGGAGCATCTTGAAACATCTGCCAAACAGTCTCGAGATTTTTTTGAGGCGTTGTGCGGTTAATCCACTCAGCAACGCCCAAGCGTAAATGGGTGAGGCTATCCCCGCAAACCCACGTGAGGCCGCTGTCTTTTACAAAGGTTTGCCACTCGAGCATCGTGTAAGCGCGGTTATGCGTTGGGTCACGGAGACGCTCGAGCTTGTCGTACCAATCATCTACCTCAGCAGATGGCGTAATTTCATCCACAATACCCAAGCGCCCACCAGATTTAAGTGTGCGCTGCGCTTCGGCTAAAAACGCAGGCACGCTGCCGTGATGGTGCAAGGTATGACGGGCCGTCATCAGATCAAAACTGTCCGCCTCAAAAGGTAGGGCGTCACTGCTACCAGTTATAAAGGTGATGTTCGGGTAGCTGCTTCTGGCTGCCTCGAGCATTCCCTCAGCTGGATCAAGTCCGGTGACATTGTGAACATGTTGGGCAAACGCTGCGGCTGTGTGGCCTGCACCTGTACCCACGTCCAAAGAAACATCTGTTCTTTGTGGTCGCAAGAGGGTGATGAGCTTAGCAAGGCTCGGCCCGGTGCGGTGAACCTCACTGAGGGCGTAGGCTGTACCTCGTTGTGACCAAGTAGCCGCAATTGGAGAGGTCATACCTAACTGGCTGGGACAGCTTGACTTACGTAGCCCAAGGTTTGGGCTGTTTGGGAGATGGCGTCACTATGTTCTAGCAGTTCTTGAATAGGGTCCCACTTGCCCTCGAGCAAAGCCTGTTTAGCACTGGGTTTCACCTTCACGTTGATAGTTTTATCACCCACGGTCAGGCGCTCATTTTCAATGTCGATGGTGATTTCGGTCGCGGGGTTTTGCTCGAGCGTCGCCCCAATCATCGCAATGTCAGCCCGGCTAGCTTCAACACAGGGCATCCCCAAGGTAATTGCATTTCCAAAGAAAATCTCCGCAAAACTCTCCGCAATAATCGCCCGAAAACCAGCTCGATAAATCGCTTGCGGTGCGTGTTCACGCGAGCTGCCGCAGCCAAAGTTGCTGTTAGAAAGCATAATAGTAGCTTTTTCAAAACGAGCTTCATTAAGTGGATGATCTTTTTGTACGCCTTCCGTATCAAAGCGCACGTCCGCAAAGAGGCCTTCTGCGAGGTCGTCAAAGGTGACGCACTTGAGGTAACGTGCGGGAATAATCCGGTCGGTGTCAATGTCGTCGCCCGGA
>JBCCOX010000418.1:0-4895 GCA_039025155.1 Deinococcota bacterium
CGTTAACCCTCATAAACATAAGGCGGCTTGTCTGTAATGGTGTATTGCCAAATTTTTTCTTTGGGTACAGCCTGAATCTCAGGCGCGTGTTCACCTGCTAAGGTCATGCGTTTACGCAGCCGTTCTTGTAGGTCTTCACAAACACCTTTATGTCCAAGCGAGTGAATAAGGTTCTTGAGTTCATAGGGGTCTGCATCAAGGTCGTACAGAAACTCTTCTTCATAAACGTCTGAATTTGGGTCATCTTGCCCTGATTTGTTAGGTGCAGTGACGCCATACTTCCAGCGTTTTGTCCTGAGCGCACGCCCTACTTGGCTTTCACTAATCTGAATCAGTACATCGTCTTGCCAGGTTGAGGTTTTGCCTTGTAATAGAGGCATAAGTGAATGTCCTTGCATGTTGTCAGGGACAGGGATACCGGCAGCATCTAGCAAGGTGGGGGGCAAATCGAGCAAGCTCACCAGTTCTTGACGGCGTCCGCCGCTGTTAAAGCCGGGCCCTTGAATTGCCGTAGGCACACGAATAGAGGCTTCATGCCCGGAGCGCTTGTATTCGCTATTGCGGGTTTTGAAGTGACAGCCGTGATCAGAGGTGTAGACAATAATTGTGTTGTCGAGCTGCCCGGAACTTATAAGGGCATCTTTTAAGCGCCCAAGGGCTTCATCGAGTCGTTTCACCATGCCGTAGTAACCGGCCAAATGTTGCTGGCTGGTCCCACCAAGCGCTGCCAAATCAGGGGGGGTGTAACGGCCTGCATAACGTTCGCGGTAGCCCATCGGCGGTGGATAGTCGTCCAAATGATTTTGGTGATGAGGTTCCAAATACGACAAAAATAAAAAGAAAGGGTTGTCCCGCGTTTGGCTAACATAACGAATGGCGGCGTCAGTTTGGGCATCTACCCGATAGCCGGGCAGGTTTACCTCGTCATTGTTGTTGTCATAGAGCCTCATGTCGTAAGCGTCTGAGACAAACTCGAGCAAGTTAGCTGCTAACCAGTACTGGTAGCCACCGCGTTTGTCTTCAGCAACAGGCCCGTGTGCGTCGTGCCCAGCTAAGTGCCATTTGCCGATGTAGGCTGTGTCGTAGCCAGCATCATTAAAGTAGTGGGCTAGGGTTTTTTCGTGCTTAGGTAGGGCGATGCCATTTTTAAAGCAGCCCGTTGTGGTTGCATACTTGCCAGTTTGTAAACAGGCCCTAGCGGGGCCGCAGACAGGTTGCATGGTGAAGGTGTTAAACAAGTGTGTGCCTTCTTGCGCCATGAGGTCAAAGTTAGGGGTTAGCTCGAGGGGATTGCCATGTACCCCCGTTGTGTCGTGCCGTTGTTGGTCGGTAAAAAAGAAAATGATATTGGGTTGCTGGCTTGGCATAGCTCTCCTTGTCGTCGGCTAGCTTGAAGATACTTTCAGATAGGGCATCTCGAGATTGATTGAAGTGAACCTTTGACAGTATCGAAGCTTAAGTACCTCTTATCTGAGAACCGCAGTTTTTAGATAGTGTTGAGCAGTTAAGGATAGACGCTGCTGGGTTTGATAATCATCACGTTTCAACTTGGAGATATTTATGTTTGGAGATATTTATGTATTGAAGCATTGGCATTGCACTCAGTTAATGTTGTCAGAGTCTTGAACAGGATGTAGTTTCGCTGATGACAAAGAAAGTCATCCTCAAAAAAAATGTAATCTCTGTAGATGATGATCAGCTTATCATCTTGGGATAATCTGACATATCTTAAAAGCTTCAAAAATGAGCGTGCTCATGAGTAATTGATACCTAATTCGACAAGGAGAGACGTTTATCCGCTATGTTGAGTTATACGTTTAGCCAGCTCAAAAAACCCCCGCTTACGCTCAGAGCTAATCCCCCAATTCACAGGCACACTTTGATAACCATCGTCATACCCTTCACCTTGCATACGGTAATCAAAGTAACCCCAAGATGCATATTCCCCTATGGCTGCGACAAAATTGTTGTCGTCTTGGTCAAAGTTAAAATGATCGTCTTCGTTAAAGAGGATGGGCATGGGTGTATACCCTTGAACTTGTCGTGATTGTTGTACCATTTCCCGAATACGTGCAGGATCGTCAACGCCGTTACCGTGAATTAGTAAAAAATCACTAGCTTGAACGACATTCTCTAAGGGGACTGTACCGCCACCATAACTTGTCCCAACTAATAAGCGCCGTCCTTCTTTGTTTTGGTCTTTAGCCAGCAAAATAAGCTCATGGACACGTTCAGGCATTAAAATGGGCTGTTTGTACACAACATTGCATTCGTTGTTAATTTCAATAAGCACATTGGTATAGCCTCCATCTAAAAGCCACTGGGTGATGTTAATTACAGCTTGTTGAATGGTAGCTTCACTCTCGAGCATCTTTTCTTGACCAAAGTAAAAAATACCTAAAATAACAACCATGCCAAGTTCATCCGCGCGGTCTAAAATTTGTTTGAGACGCGCTAGATAGTCGTCCCGCAAGCTGCCATCTGGGTTAATGGCCGAGTTGATCCAAGGTTGAGCTTTGGAATAGCCGTAGGGACTGCCACCTTGTAAGTTAAGGGTGAAGGCTAAAACGCCGTGGTGGAGCCAACTCGGCATCGCTTGAATAAATTCTTGGGTGTTTCTGTCAGCGTCCCACGTACCCGTATCAGCATATGCCCACTGATGTTTGGTTTCCGGGTTGAGGTCGTCAAAAATACCTTGGACCATGCGGGTATTGATAAGTAGACCTTCAATGCGCTTACCCTGCCAAACTCTGCCTGCATACGTAAGTTGACCGTTAATCAAAAACTGTTCGCCTTGAATACTGATGTTGGTGTGTTTGGGCATATGTATAACTCCTCAGTTGATGGGTTTGGAACGTAGAGCATTTATTTTTAGATCGGTGATGATTTGAGTGGTGTTGATGGCTTTCAAGCAACTCGAGATCAGGATGATAAGCGCGTCCTAAACGTAATAAAAAATCGTCGAAAGCAGCCTATGTCAATGAATGTTCGTGCTAGACATCTTTCTGGTGAAGTCACCTCAAATTGCTGATGGCTTGCGAGACCTGTCGACACCTAATGTTTAAGTTGGTAATGATCATTCTGTCTAGGACTTCACTGCGCCCGTACTTAGTCCGTCCACCATCCACCGTTGGATAAGAAAAAATAAAATAAGAGCTGGTACAGCCGCCATCACGCAGGCCGCCATAAACGCATTGATATGGCTGACCCCACCAAGCTCACCTGTGAAGTCAGCAAGCCCTACCTGAATAGTTTTTAGCTGTCCACGGTTAACCAGCAAACTGGCCCATAAAAAATCGTTCCAGGCGCCTAAAAAGGTAAATACACTCACAGCCACAATGCCCGGTAACGACATAGGCAGGACTATGCGTACAAAAACTTGAAACCACGTACAGCCGTCAATGAGGGCAGCTTCCTCAATTGCTGGTGGAATACTGCCCTTAAAATACCCCCTCAGTAAGAGCACGGCATAGGGGATTGAAAAACCCACATAGGCTAAAATTAAACCTGTGCGGGTGTTGAGTAAGCCTAAATCCTCAATTAAAAAGTAGATGGGAAATACCCTAGTAATGGGTGGAATAAGCTGGGTGAACAATATAGTCGATAGGATAAAAATGGCACCGGGGAAACGGAAACGTGCCAACACGTAAGCTGCTGCAGTTGCAACAAAACTTGCAATGATGGCTGTTGCTAACGACACATAGAGCGAGTTACCCATATAGCGCCAAATGGGCAAAAGTACACTCACATCTCTGTAGGCTTGAATGTTGAACGATCTTGGAAACCAAATGGGTGGATTGGCCCGAATTTCAAAATTGGTTTGAAACGAGCTTTTAAGCATCCAGTAAATAGGAAGTAAAATAAACACAATTAAAATGATAATTAATAAGACAAACCCAAGGATTTTGAGGAACTTGGCGAGATCAAAAGATGTTGAGGAGCTTTGAGCTACGCGCACACTCATGCTTGATCCTTAACTTGATTCACAATGTAGTAAGCAGCTAAGGGAGCCGTCAGCACAATAATGAGTGTGCTCACTGCTGATGCTAAGTCAAAACGAAAAAAGACAAACGCTTGTTGGTAGGACAAAATTGACAAAATGTTGGTAAGTCCTTGCGGCCCACCTTTGGTCATCACATAGTTAATGTCGAAATGACCCAACCCGCCCAAGGTGAGTAAGACAAGCAAAATGCTGAGCACTGGGCGTAGTAAGGGAAGTGTGATGAGAAAAAAGCGCTGTAGTTGCCCCGCACCGTCAATTTTGGCGGCTTCATAAATATCTTTAGGTAAACTTTGTAAGCCTGCAAGTAGAAACAATGATACAAAGGGCAGCCCGCCCCAAACGCGCACGGCAGACACAGAAAACATAGGGATGCTCATGAAGGCAAAGGTTCGGGTATCGGTTAAAAATTTTATGTTGGTATTAATTAAATTTAGCTCGTGCAAAATATGGTTAATGGGGCTGCGATCTGTTTGAAACATCCAGAGCCAAATCATCGAAGCAACGACCGGGCGTACAAACCAAGGAATCATGGCAATCATGCGGACAACACCGCGCCCTCTAAAGTTTGCGTTTAAGAGTTGGGAGACAACTAACCCCAAACTTGTTACAACTGTAACCGCAATAATGGTAAATACAATTGTGTTAATAAGTGCCTGCATGAACTGAGGGTTTTGAAAAACCTCGCGGTAATTCTGCAACCCTACAAACGGTGTACCCTCATTGACAACTCGCAGCAGGTCGTATTGCAGCAAGCTGATGCGAAAGGTGTCTAGGACAGGATAGATACCTAAAAATAGAGACATGATAAACGCAGGTGCCACCATGATGTAGCAAAAAAGATTTTTTCCCTTCAAGGTAGAAGCCTTTCGTAAAATTTTACGGACAGTAGCTA
>JBCCOX010000419.1:0-4885 GCA_039025155.1 Deinococcota bacterium
CCCTTCAAAATTAGTGACATTGAACGTGAATTGCCCGAGGTAAGTCGGGAACAGATTCGCGTGGTGCTCAACCAACTTCGTACGGAAGGTGTGTTGCGCTTGGAAGGCTCCGGGCGTGGCTCGAGCTATGTACCCCTTAACCCAACATCACTAAGTTAATCGCTAGCTTTGACTCAGATCAACCATTAGCCAAAACATGTTTACATGTAAACATGTTAAGAGAAAAACACGTAAGCATAGTTACTGGCTCACTTGCCTAAGGAATGAACATAATTTTCTCAAGGGAACTCTTGGAGTGCAAACACCTTCTTCTACTAATTCTATCAATCACTAGCGCAAAAGCCGAGCAGAGACACCATGTAAAAACAGACTGAGCAGTACTGTGACACCAATGAGTTGAAGAGCCATAGTGCGTGCTACCAAATCATGTGGAATCAGAGCGAGGGCAAAAGCTAAACTCGCCAATCCGCGAGGCCCAAACCAACCCACAAGCATCATTTGTTGAAAGGTAAGATTTGAGCCGGTTAGCGCAAGAAGTGTAGGCAAGATACGGATAACCGTTAGGCTAAGCAAGGCGTAGACAATAACAAATGGCATGTCGATACCCTCAGTAAAGAACATCGGCATCAGGACGCCAAAAGCAATCCACGCCAAAAAAGCGAGAAAATCACCAATTCCCTCCGCTGCGTGAACCAAGGGATGCCGCTCCTTATCATCAAATGCCGATAACATTAACCCTGCAACAAAAGCTGCAATCAGCCCGCTGCCGCCAAGCTGCTGTGCAAGAGCAAAACAGGTTAGGGCAAGAAGAGTGACTGGCACAGGTTGCCAGACCTTATCCCGCTCGATCCGCAACCGTCCTAGATGCACCACCGTGTAGACCAGTAAAGCTCCACCAGCACCAACGGAAACAGCGATAAGAATTTCTTGTACAAAATGCCATATAAGCTCATGAGTTAAGACAAAATTCTCGGGGGCAGCATGAACTAGTGCAGCCACAATGAGAATAGGAACTACCAGTCCGTCGTTGAGACTGCTCTCGAGCTTTAGCGCAGTGCGGATACGCAGGGCGACACAACGCGCCTTGACAACGGGTTTGGCCAACGCCATATCGGTTGGTGCAAGAATAGCACCAATAATTAGGGCGCTGACCCAGCCTATGTTTGGATAACCTAGTAGCACCAGACCCGTACCAAGAAGAATAGTAAGGGGTAGGGCAATAACAATGAGACGCCAGGCTATTTGAATACTTCTAGCAATATCACGGATATTTGACTTAGCGCTTTCTACGCACAGTAAGATCGCAAGGGCTAATTCTGCAATAATACGCAGATTAACCGCATCTGTAGTGGGTGAGATTAAGCTCAATCCCCAGGGTCCTAAGCCGATACCAGTAGCAACCAAAAGAATAGGTCCCGATACACCCCAATTTTCAAGCTCACGGCCAACTAGAGCGTAAAATAGAAGAATGCTACCCAGTAGCGTAATGGCGTTATAGTCAGGCGTCACCACGTGTTTACTTCCTTAAAGATAGTTGTGTGACTAGACAACATTAGGTCTTAACTTTTAATCAGAAGCGCTTGATACACAGCCACAATGCGATCTTAATTTCAAGCTGGTTGCAATACAGCAGTGCGTGACGCTACCCCCGCAGCATTCACTTCAGCAACGGCACGCTCGGCAGCTTGCAGCGCCCCTTCCATGTATGACCGCCATTCATCAGCCGTTTCTGTACCTGCGAAAAACACCTTCCCAAAAGGGCTAAAGAGGTCTGGTACTGTAGTCCACCCCCCGAGCGAACGGCGGCTAGCGTAACCGCCCTGCGACCAAGGCTCAGCGTTCCAATCAAGAGATAACGTCTCTATCGGTGCTGGTGCTTCCTTGTCAATAACACGCTGCGCATAGCTAGCAAATGCCTCTCCAGGTGACCCAGTCGCTTGCTCAACTACGCGGTCACGTGCATCAGCTGTTGATAGCGTCGCTAGCATACCTACATCCGTCACGGATGCACCGTTATCAACGACGAAGGGGAACATCCCACTCTGGTCGCTGACTGTGCCTGATAATCCCTTTGAACGCCACCAAGCTGTGTCGTAGATGGCAAGCGTTTTAATCACTTTCCCTTGAATAAATTGATTGAGGACGGACAAACGAGCTTCAGGCAAAGCCGGTTTAAAATCGATAGCCACTATGAGTTGCGGAGGCACAGCAAGAATCACAGACGTAGCGTGGTAGGTATTGTGCTTCGTATGCACTGTTACCTCAGTAGCAGACTGATCTATAGCGTATACAGGCTCATTGAGCACGATGTCACCATCAAGCCCTGCTGATAGCACAGCAGCGAATTGTGAACTGCCCCCTGTGACAATGTATTGATCAGCTTCAAAAACAGCATCAATACCACCCATAGTGGCAATTTGCCGTACAACTTCCGCGACTGATACTTTATCTACAGCCATACATAAAGAACTCGCCAATTGCCCCCCTATGAAATTTCCAGCTCGCTTACGCCAAGCTACATCTTCTAAAAAATGCTGCAATGAAAGTGCATCATACTTTTCAGCTTCTGCACCCATAGCTTCCTCGGAGATCTGTTCTAACCGAGATAAAATACGATAGCTGTCTAGCTTTGCAACAATCCCGAGCGGGATGTGATTGTGATCTACCCGCTTTATTTGCTTACCTTGAACACTGAGCATTGCCCCTCTGTCATATGTGGGATGAAAAGCAATATTATGCTCACGTGCTAGCGTCATCATGCGGGTTTGTCGATCTGCAATCCACTGAGCACCTAGATCAGCTGCTATTCCCGGCGCGATAGGCACTGAGTGGACGCGTCCACCAATGCGGTCACGCGCTTCCAAAACTCGTACCGAATGTCCTGCCGTTTTGAGGAGTGAAGCAGCATGTAATCCTGACAAGCCTGCCCCAATCACGATAACGTCGCTTTGTGTTGACGAGGCACCTCTTGCATATTCTGTATTGCTCATGATCTTTCTCCAAGATGAGATGGGTCTGAAGATAAAGCAGCTTGATGACCTATTTCTTGAGCAAGAAAGTTTACTAACGTTCGCGCTAGCATGGCATGCCACATCGTGTCTGAAACATCGTTGGGTGGGTCGTACCACAAAAAAGCATCCGTGATACGTAAAAACCCAATTGCAATAAGTCGCCCTACCTCGATAGGCAAGCTGGCAAACGCACGTTCTAGTGTTGTCGTAAAATGCTTGACGAACACTTCAGTAAGCATGTGTTCTTGTGCCGTTGCCATCTCGGTATTTGTGTCCAACAAATGGTGTATGAGACGGTTGCATTTGTAAACACGAACAAAAATGGTGAGATAGTTGTCGACAAATGTAGTGTAGGTCGTTTCCCCCTGTAGCTCAGGCAAAGTGTCAAGCGCTTCCTCAACCTCAGCACGTACGCGCTCACCTAAGCGCGCTATGAGCTGTTCGGGCGTGGGAAAGTAGGTGTAAAGGGTTGCTTGCCCCACCCCTGCTTCCCGCGCCACCTTGTGCATGACCAAACCCGCAAGCCCTTGTTCCTCAACGATATGAACTGCGGCATCGAGAATTCGCGCAACTGTCTCACGGCTACGCTGCTGCTTTGGAATACGTCCCACATGCTGATTTTTTGTCATCTTTGACTCCCTTAAGCAAAATAAGACAAAAGTGTCGCATATCTTGGCACAGAATACGACAAAAGTGTCTTATTTGTAAAGAGGAAAGAATACACCTCAACCCCTAAGACCTTTCAATATATGTAATGATCTGCTACTAGCAAGGCTCTGTAGCAAATCAGGGAATTCGCCAACACCTGCTTGCTAATAGCTTACTTTTCAGCATGTTTACACGTTTACATGTAAACATGCTATAAATTGACATGGCTACGTTGCAACAAACTCACTCATCTACAGGTCAATCTGCTTCCACGTAGTCACGAATTAAGCGCTCGAGCACGCTGGTAATGTCCTCATCATCTTCTTCCAGAGTAACTTTTGCTTTAAAGCGTTTGTGTAGGTCTTTGGGAATCTGAGCAGAAACTTGGCTGTAGTCGGGGTTACCGCGCCTAGCTGGCGTGCGAGTTGCTGGGGCAGCGGGTAGGGGAGGGGAGACCTCAGGTTCTGACGTGGGTTCCGGCGTAGCTGCTGGGGCTGCGTCATCACTAGGGTCACTGTATTTGCTACGCCGAGGTGTCTTTTTAACCGGTTTAGTACCACGCTTAGTGGGGTCAAAGGCCATCAAAGACCTCCCGGGCAAAGCGTTCAAACTCGAGCCAAGCGCGCATACCGCCTGAGTGTCCAGAGTCGTCAACCGCAGTTCCCTCGAGGCGCGCGTATTCATAAGCTTTGCGCTTTCTTAAAATCGTGTCAGCGGTCGTGAGCCCAGCATCGCGTAAAGCTTTTTGCACGTTGGCACCATCGGACAAGTTAGCAGGTGGGGCTGCGTTAACCACTGCTACAACCGTTGTATTGCGCCCTTCGAGCGCAGGTAGCGTCATCAGTGCTGCGTCAAGGGCATCGATGTTAGTGGTAACAGGAATCACTGCCATATCGAGCGTATCGCCTAAAGCATTGAGGTCTTCAACCTCTGGGTGAGCTTCGGTATCAAAAACAATTGTGTCAGCTTCCCAAGGATCGGTGGGATAGGTGACAGGGAAAGGGAACCCTTCACCACTAGCTTGCCAACGGTGACAACTTTCGATAGGGTCGCCGTCGACCAGTTGCACGTCCCTACCGTGCCGATGAAAATAAAACGCCGTGTGGACACTGAGCGCAGTTTTACCCACGCCACCTTTAAGACTTACAAAACCAACCCGCATGATTCAAGCATAACAAGCATGGAGGCATGGAGACGTGAAAACTTGACGACATGACTACATGTAA
>JBCCOX010000420.1:0-4861 GCA_039025155.1 Deinococcota bacterium
CAGTGAAGCACGCATTATCTTCCGGCACATGTTGCCCTCGTTTGGGAGTCATATTATTGCGGCGCTCACCTTAGCCATTCCAGATATGATCTTGGCAGAAACCTCGCTCAGTTTTTTAGGGTTAGGTTTGCGTTCACCTGTGAACAGTTGGGGTGTGCTCTTGCAAGAAGCGCAAAACTTGAGTTCGGTTGCCTTGGCACCGTGGTTGCTTTTACCGGGGGTGGCGGTTGTGGTGACTATTTTGGCGTTTAACTTTTTAGGTGATGGTTTAAGAGATGCGGCGGATCCTTATGGAGACTAACATCGTGGATACTGACATGCCAATCTCGGATACCAACACAGCAGCAACGACGCTCGAGCCCTTACTAGACGTCACCAACCTCAAAACCCACTTCAAGGTTCGAGAAGGCACAGTTAAATCTGTGGACGGCGTGAGTTTTAAGATTCACAAAGGGCAAACTACAGCAGTCGTGGGGGAGAGCGGTTGCGGAAAATCCATTACAGCGCGTTCCATCATGCAGCTTGTACCTAAACCGGGCAAGATTGTTGCGGGTGAGATTTTGTTTCACCGCTATCAGGACAGTCCTCCAACAGTTGTTGATATTCACCGGGAAGACCCTAATGGTAGCGCTATGCGCCGCTTGCGGGGTAACGATATCGCCATGATTTTTCAAGAGCCGATGACCTCGTTTAGTCCCGTTCATAGCCTTTCCAACCAAATGTACGAAACTTTGCGCAACCACAAAAAGGTGTCGCGTAAAGACGCGCTCGAGCTGTCTATTAACGCCCTCCGCCGCGTCAAGATGCCCAAGCCTGAACAGATTGCTGTCAGTTACCCGCATCAACTTTCAGGTGGGATGCGGCAACGTGCCATGATTGCCATGGCGTTATCTTGTGAACCCAGTTTGCTCATTGCAGATGAACCCACAACCGCGCTGGACGTTACTACCGAAGCGCAGATTTTAGACTTACTGCGCGAGCTACGTGACCGCTTAGGCATGGCGATGATGTTCATTACCCACAATCTAGGCGTGGTGGCTGAAATTGCTGAGCACGTGCAGGTGATGTATTTGGGTAAAGTTGTTGAAAGTGCGCCGGTGAGACAAATTTTTTACGATGCTAAGCACCCTTATACCAAAAGTCTACTGATGTCGGTGCCGCAACTCAATCACAAGGTTGACCGCCTCGCTACCATTCAAGGCAGTGTGCCGGATCCGTTTAGCATTCCAACAGGTTGCCCGTTTCACCCGCGTTGCCCAGATGCCATGCCCGGTGTGTGTGACGTTAAGGTGCCGCAGCCTTTGCAGCTCACGCCTGAACGTCAGGTGAGTTGCCACTTGTATGGAGACGCTTAATGCCGCCCTTACTAGAAGTTAACCACCTCAAAAAATACTTTCCAATTAAAAAAGGCTTTTGGCAGCGGGTTGTGGGACACGTTAAAGCTGTTGATGACGTGAGTTTTACAATCAACAAAGGGGAGACCTTTGGGCTTGTTGGGGAAAGTGGTTCAGGTAAATCAACGACGGCGCGGCTTATTTTGAGGGGTTACGGTGTGACCTCAGGTGAACTGCTGTTTCACAAAGCTGACGGCACCCAGGTGGACATCACCACGTTGAATAAAATTGAGCTTAAGCGTTTGCGGCGCGATATTCAGATGATTTTTCAAGACCCATTTTCGTCCCTGAACCCGCGCATGACCGTCTTGCAGATTGTGGGGGAACCACTCGAGGTACATAACATCGCAAGCGGCAACGACATCACCGAGCGAGTAGCGGCGTTACTCACTGACGTAGGCTTGCGGCCAGAAATTATGAACCGCTATCCTCATGCGTTTAGTGGTGGTCAACGTCAACGCATTAGCATTGCTAGGGCGCTTGCGTTAAACCCTAGTTTCATTGCCGCAGATGAAGCCGTGTCTGCGTTGGATGTTTCCGTCGCTGCTCAAAACCTCAACTTACTTAAAGACCTCCAAGACGAGCACGACCTCACCTATTTGTTTATCACTCACGACCTCAGCACGGTGCAGCACATTAGCGACCGACTGGCGGTGATGTACGTGGGACAACTGGTCGAAATTGCTGAGACGGAGACCCTCTTTAACAACCCCTTACACCCTTATACGGAAGCGTTACTGTCAGCAGTACCCCGACCTGACCCTGACTTTGCCAGCCAAAAAAAGCGCATTGTGCTGAGGGGAGATGTTGCTGATCCAAGCAACCCACCAAGCGGCTGTTATTTTCACCCGCGTTGCAACTACGCTACCGACGAATGCAAAACCCAAGCACCTGAATTTAGAGAAGTGCAAGCAGGTCACTGGGTGCGCTGTCACCATGCAGACACCTTAGATTTGGCAGGTGTTGCGTGACGCTTGCGCCTATACCATCCGAAGCACTTGATGATGTACAAAGTAACGATGTACACAAGCTCGTCAAACGCCATGCGCCGATACTTTACTTTGATAGGCTCGAGCCATTTCTACCCTGTGCAGTAGGCTACACCGTGTTCACATCAGACGCTGACTCAGCTTCGTTCAAGCGCCACATCAAGTTACCTGAAGGTGTTAGCACAGCCATCGAATACGCTATCTGGTGGGACTGGGACATTCAGCATTTGTACGAGCTCGAGCACCTCTGGGTTTATCTCGACAAACATGACAAGCTGGTGTACTGCGAAGGCAGTTTTCACGGTAAGTTCCATGTGCTCGAGACAGCCTCCGGTCAATCCTCGAGCGAAGCAGGACGCGCCAAAGCTTACTGTGAACCCGGCAAACACGCCTTTTTTGCGGATCCAACTGTGTTAGGTCATCTGCGCCACATCAACCAACAAAGTTGCGGCAAGTTAGCGGGTAAGGGTGATGTGCTCATCAACGATATGTTTGTAGATGTCATGACCGCATCCGCCCGTGAGAGACGGCTGTGCAAGCGCTACATGCAAGCCCATGCGTTTGATCCTTCGTATGACTTTTCAACTTGTGTGGATGTTGCTAGCCTCCCATTACTTCCTTGGGACAGGCTCAGAGCTTGGATTCCTGAGCGAATTACCAGTTGGCTCGAGGTCCTCGAGCACAGCCTTCCACACATTCACGCCGTCTTGTTAGATTCCGGTGATACGCTGGTGGATGAAGGGACCGAAGTCAAAGATGATGATGGCATCGTCCTGTCTGCATCACTTATTTCGACCGCAGACGAACTTATCAAGACCCTCAAACGGCAAGGTTATCCACTCGCACTTGTTGCGGACGGTGAGGTGCAAAGTTTTAAGAATGTTCTTGGTCGGCACGGACTGTTTGAGAAGTTTGACGTTCATGTAATTTCGGAAACGGTAGGCGTACTTAAGCCTGATGAAAAAATGTTTATAACAGCACTCGAGGCGCTTAACATCAGCGACCACACAGCTACCGTGATGGTTGGCAACAACCTCGCAAGAGATATTTGTGGTGCCAACGCGCTAGGGATTACTAGCGTGTGGCTTGACTGGGCACCCCGGCGCAGCAAAACGCCCGCCAATGATGGCGAACGTCCAGATCACAGCATCAAGTTACCTATCGACCTAGTAGATGTGCTTGCATCGCTTGAAATTGACTTGGCTCGAGCCTACCTGCAGCGCAACACGCCCCCCCAACCCACACACTCCCCAACAACTCCCTAAGGTGCTCTGTGAACTTAACTTCTGTGAACTTAACTTCTGTGAAGCTAACTGATGTCCTAACCCACCTCAACACAACGTTTAACGCCGACATTCCCTGTCAACTTCTTGACCCGCCTCACCCGTGGCACGGTGCTTATGTGAGTCCTGTAAGCCGCTTGGCGGAACCGTCTCACGGAACAAGTAGTCGTTTTATTTTCATGGGCAGCCTGCTTTTGTGGGCAGCCCGAGAACATCCAGCCGCCTGTCCTGAACTTGACTGTGATGATGTGCTCAGCCGCATTACATTGACGGCGGACTATATGCTGCGTGCCCAGCACCCCAGCGGCCTCATTGATTTGCGCAGCACCAACTACGACTCGAGCCCAGACACGGGGTTTGTGATGCAGCTTTTTTGTGCCTTGCTGGATTTAACCCAAGGTGAGGCTTACTTTGAGGCGCTCAACGGGAAGCTCGAGCAATTTTTGCGTTGCGCTACCCCCGGCGTGCGTGATGGCGGCTTTCACACCCCCAATCATCGCTGGGTCATTGCCAGTGCCCTAGCCCAAGTTCATGCGTTGTTCCCAGACCTAGACGTGCAACCCGCGCTCGATTTATACCTAGATGAGGGCTTTGACATCGACGGTGACGGTGCCTACATCGAGCGCAGCGTAGGCATTTATGACACGGTGAGCAACAATGCGCTTATGCTCTACATGCTCAACGGCACACGTGAGGATGTAAAGCAACATGCACGCGTTGCTGTGCGTAAAAACCTCGAGTTCAACCTTCATTTACTCCATACAGATGGCACGGCTGAGACGGGTTTATCCAACCGTCAAGACCATGGCATACGAAAAGTTGCCAGTAACCTCATCTGCCCGTATGTATTTGCGTATCACCTGCTCAAAGAACCACGTTTTTTGCAAGCTGCTGCTTGGCTTTGGTCAAAAACAACTATCACCGAAACGCCAGAATCACTCCACTGGTTAGCCTACGTGCTCCTCAAATTGGGAGAGCCAAAAGTTACAACGCCCAACGTACCGGACAACTTTCAATGCTTTTTCCCAGCCAATCAAGTTTGGCGTGCTCGGCAAGACAAGTTGAGTGTGAGTGCTTATGGCAGCAGGACGCAGCTATTAAATCTGTGTTATGGGCAAGCAGAAATCCGCAGCCTCACCATTGCCCAAACCTATTTTGGAACTGGCCGCTTTGTGAGTGATGACATCACTGCTAC
>JBCCOX010000421.1:0-4853 GCA_039025155.1 Deinococcota bacterium
ATCACCAAAAATTATAACAAAGCTGTAGAGGGGTTTAGAAGGATGTTGCAAGGCTGGGTCTTAAAAGGATTAAATATTACGAGATTTGAACATGGCAAGGGTGTGGAGACGCCGTGAGCGCTAAGCAAGCAGGCGATAAACGTCTGGTGATTGTGGAGTCGCCGACCAAAGCTAAAACCATTCGGCGATTTTTACCAAGTAGCTACCAAGTCGAAGCGAGCATGGGTCATGTTCGTGACTTGCCTGCGTCGGCAGCAGAAATTCCTAAAGAGGTTAAAGGGCAGTCGTGGGCGCGTTTGGGTGTCAATCCAGACGAAAATTTTGAACCCCTTTACATTGTGCCGAGCAAAAAGAAAAAAGTGGTTAACCAACTTAAAAGTGCCCTTAAAGACGCTAGCGAGTTGTACATCGCCACTGACGAAGACCGCGAAGGTGAGTCAATTGGCTGGCACTTGCTCAAAGTGCTTGACCCTAAAGTCCCGGTTAAGCGCATGGTCTTTCACGAAATTACCGAAGACGCTATTTTGGGTGCGCTCGAGGCTACCCGCGACATTAACCACCACCTAGTTGACGCCCAAGAAACCCGGCGAATTTTAGATAGGCTGGTCGGTTACAGCATTTCGCCCCTGCTGTGGAAAAAAATTGCCCCCAAACTGTCGGCTGGGCGGGTACAAAGTGTGGCCGTGCGGCTCATGGTCTTGCGTGAAAAAGAGCGCTTAGCATTTGTGCCAGCGGGGTATTGGGACTTAAAAGCTCTGCTCGAGCCCAACGCCCAGCCAGATGCCCGTGCCTTTGAATCGGTGCTGACCAAAGTGGACGGCATCCGTGTTGCAACGGGCAAAGACTTTGCTGAAGATACGGGCAAACTTAAACCCAAACTTATAGCTGGCGAGAACGTCGTTTTACTCTCTCAGCAAGATGCGTTTGACCTAGCTACCAACTTAGAGAAAGCCAGTTGGCAAGTTGCCAAAGTTGAAACCCGTAACGCCAAACGCAACCCGGCCGCCCCGTTCACCACCTCTACGCTGCAGCAAGAAGCTAGCCGCAAACTGGGCATGAGCGCCAAAGAGACTATGCGCGTGGCACAGGGCTTGTACGAAAATGGTTACATCACCTATATGCGCACCGATTCCACACATCTTTCAGGTGAGGCCATTAGTGCCAGTCGGGCGGCAGTTGAACGCCGCTATGGGACAGAATATTTAAGTGAGCGCCCGCGCCAATACAAAACCAAGTCCCGCAACGCGCAAGAAGCCCACGAGGCTATCCGCCCAGCCGGAACTGCCATGCAAACTGCTGATGAACACAAGTTAACTGGCGTTGAAGCGCGCGTTTACGACCTCATCTGGAAGCGCACGGTTGCCACACAGATGGCGGAAGCGCGTTTAAAGCTGGTCACTGTTCATATTGATGCTAGCGTTACAGGTGCAGACGGTCAAACTGTTACAGCAACCTTCCGCGCGTCTGGACGCACCACAGAGTTCCCCGGCTTCTTCCGCGCCTACGTGGAAGGCAGCGATGACCCTGACGCTGCTCTGGACGAACGTGAGCAACCTCTACCTGACTTAACCGAGGGGGACACCCTCACCTGTAACGACCTTGCTAAGGTTGAGCACGAAACTAAGCCACCAGCCCGCTTTACTGAAGCCTCTCTGGTGAAACTTCTAGAACAAGAAGGCATCGGCCGGCCGAGTACCTACGCGAGTATTATTGACACGGTGATTCGGCGCGGCTATGTGCGCAAGCAGGGCTCGCAGCTTGTACCCACCTTCACAGCGTTTGCGACGAATAACCTGCTCGAGCAACAGTTTGAGCAGCTAGTAGATACGGGCTTTACCGCTGGTATGGAACAAGTTCTAGATGACATTGCCACCGGGGAACTGGCCGCCAAACCCTATCTGGAGTCCTTTTATAACGGTAAACAAGAGTCTGAGGGCTTAGAGGCTGAGGGCTTAGTTGAGCGGGTTGAGGACGGGCTCGAGTCAGTAGATGCGCGCGCTGTGTCCACCCTAGAGTTTCCCAAGTGGGGTAAGTACCTTGTGCGGGTTGGGCGTTACGGCCCTTATGTGGAGGGCGAGATGGAGGGTGAGACCGTCACCGCCTCAGTTCCGCCTGAACTTGCGCCAGCAGATATTGACGAGACCATGCTCGAGGAACTTTTAACCTCTGGCAATGCAGGCGATGTGTCGTTTGGCCAGCACCCCGATACCGGCCGGGAAATGCTTTTAAAACGCGGCCCCTACGGCCCTTACCTTGAAATGGAAAGCGACGAGAAAAAACCCAAGCGCACCTCGCTTCCTAAAGGCGTTGACCCTGCTGAGGTAACGCTCGAGATGGCCATTGCGCTGCTCAACTTACCGCGGGTTGTTGGTCAGCACCCAGATACCGGCAAAAATATCACCGTACAAATTGGGCGTTTTGGCCCCTACGCGAGACACGCCAGCACCTCAGCCTCACTGGGTAAAGATGACGACCTGCTCACTGTGAGCTTTGAGCGTGTGCTCGAGATCATCCAGAAAAAAGAGGCTAAAAACAAACCCCTGCGTATTGTTGGCGAACACCCTGAAAGCGGCGAATCCATTGACATCCGCGAAGGTCGCTACGGCCCTTACGTAAAATACCGCAAGGTCAACGTGTCGCTTCCTAAAGATGCCATCATCGAAGATGTGACAGTTGAAGACGCCCTCGCACTTATTGCGACCAAAGCAGACACCAAAGCGGGCAAAGCTAGCAAAGGTGGCGCGAAGAAAGCGAAAGCTAAAAAGAAAACGACTAAGACAAAGCGCAAAAAAGCTGCCAAACCTGCTGGTCCTAAGGCAACCCCACGCGACCTCGAGCCGTTTCTCACCGAGCTAGATGACGACGTGCGTCAAGTGGTGATTCGCCTTGAAGGCATGACTGACCACGACCCGCAAGATGTCGCTAGCGTTGCTGACAGCCTCGGCTTAAAAGAAGAAGACGTACAAGCAGCGCACAAACGGGGCATGTTTAAGTTGCGTATGGCTTACGGTAAAGCGCGCAAGAGTCAAGATAAAGCCAGCGCACAAGCCGCTTGACCTTGTTCAGGTAACCCCGTTCAAAAGGGTTTTAATTTCACAAGGTCACAAGCACCCAAGGTGTTAAACTCAAGTTGTGGACGTTCGTAAAGAACTCAACTTGCTGGCGCTGGCCCGTGGTGCAGACCAGTACCCTTTGCCGGAACTTACTGCCATGCTCGAGCAAGTCACCGACCCAGAACCGCGCCATGTGCTGCCGGGTCAGTGGTATTTAGTGCTCGAGGGTGAACTGATTATTGACTTACCCTATGGTGACTTTCGTATTTTGCGGGCAAGTGAGCTGCTGGTGTTTGACGAAGCTACCGACGTGACCCTTACCCCCGTTGAGGATGTGACCTTGTTGCAAGCAGCGCTAGATTAAATCTGGTCGTGATTTAATAGTTTGCTTGATGCAAAATTAACAAACTTATGTGTCTCTGCTAAAGTGGCGTGATGGTCAATATCATCATGATGAATCTTGCGCCATAAAAACGCTTTGTGAATAAGAGATTGCCACTGAGGAAATGCTTCTTGTGCCCAACTCGAGGCACGTTGTTTAGACACTTGCTGCTCAAATTCAAGCGCGTACAACGCCCTACAAAATGTCAAAATCACATAAGCCTGATCTTGGCGCCTGTAAATGGTGGGAAGCCACTGCTCACGCCAAAAATGAACATGTTCTCTAACGGAGTCGAGAAACTCCGCTTTAGAAATAGGTGCGATTAATGTTTGTGGGTTTGACCCAAATAACGTCATACTTTGTTCGCGTACCATCCACCAGTTGAGGAGATATTCTCTACCTGCGGTTTTGTAGCAGAAAGGTTCGTTGGGGCTGATAATGGCGAAGGTACTTTTTGCTGTTTTGAAGGTCTGTAGCGCTTGGGGCGTCAGATAAGCAATATCAACACGGTTATCCCAGTGTGGATGATGTGCTACAAGCGTTTGATGTAGGTTGTCCAGTTGCTTAAACATATCCGCATCAACATCTGAAGCAACTACGACGAGTAAATCCACATCACTCAGGGTGATGTCAAAGTCTTCTGTGACGGTTGAACCATACAAGTACACGCCCAGAAGGTTTGGCTCGAGCACCTCCCCAAGCCGCTTTACGAGTTCAGTCAGCAGTACATTGACATCTGCATACGGCGTCATGACATTTTCCTAAACGATACACATCAGTTACAGATTTATCTTGTTGAGTGCGTTGCTTCACCAACTACGGTGGCTCTATCTGCCACAAACGCAACTTGCTGACCGCGGTTACTCTCTGCTATAAACGCTGCCAAGCTACTGCTTTGATGTGTTTCAAAATCGCCAACGATGCTGAGCTTCATCTGATAGTTGGAAAACTTTTGGAGGATGTCACCCGCTAAGCCTGTTTTGAGATCAAAAAACTCTTTAACAAGTTGATGTTCATAGAGAATCAGATGACTTGCACCTTGATAGTAAGCATTCCCTAAAACATCAAGTGCATCTTGAAGTGTTTGGATGACAGTTCCTTCTGAGGTTAGCTCGACAATGCTTTCTCCATTGATGTCAAAGTGTTTGAATTGCATGAGATTACTCCTGTTGAATTGTGGAGCTCAAGAGTCCGTGGATGCACTTTATGATTCTTATTATCATAAATAGCGAAAAGGCTATGTGACTGTTAAAAGTCTTGGCATTGTCAAAAATGATATTACCCTTGACATTGTGCATATAGTGTCAAGGGCATTTTTGGGGTGAGAATAAATTCAGATAGCGGAAGAGTCGCTAGAGTCGCTAGAGATGTATAGGCTGAATAGAATTTTGTTTTTCCTGGTGAACGAATGCGTTTTG
>JBCCOX010000422.1:0-4848 GCA_039025155.1 Deinococcota bacterium
AGCTGGCTGCATTTGAGAGTGTTTCTCGAGGCATCACAGACTGACCGGACGGTTGTGTAGGGGAGTTGCGTTCGTCAGACATGAGTAGGCCGTCCTCGAGCTGAATCACGCGGTCAACTTTATCGAGCATGCGGTAATCATGCGTAACAACAATGACACAACGCCCTTCGCGGGCGACATCTCGCAGCGCGTCCAGCACAAGCGTGCCACTTTTACTATCCAAGTTTCCGGTGGGTTCATCTGCAAAGAGTACAGACGGGTTGTTGGCGAGAGCCCTAGCTACACTCACCCGTTGGCGCTCCCCCCCAGAAAGTTTAAACGGCAAGTGGTTGGTGCGTTTAGCTAGCCCAAACCGACTTAAAAGTTCGCGTGAACGTTGGCGGCGTTCCTGTCTTGGTACACCTGCAAGCCCCATCGGAAAGGCCACGTTCTGAGCAGCACTCAGCACAGAGATAAGGTTATATGACTGAAATACAAAGCCAAATGAAGTTAGCCGCAAGTCAGCCCGGTCACGATCAGGCAGATTGCTGATGAGCTGACCGTCTAAATGAACGCTGCCTTGGCTAGGCACGTCAAAACCAGCTAGCAGATTAAGCAACGTGGATTTACCAGAACCGGAAGGGCCTACAATTGCACTAATTTCACCAGCCTGAAAGCTACCTGAAAATGTGTTTAAGGCAAGCACGTCGCCAGAAGGGTGAGGGTAGGTTTTGGTGAGGTTGACAGCGTCTAGCACCTGCTTAGAATACCGCTCGAACAAGTTGCACAGTGCAAGCGCTGTGACGATGTAACATGATGTATCCTTCATGTAGTATGTGCCACTGATGATTTACATCCAGTGTTTGTTCTGCCTAAGTTAGTTGACTCATCCTTGATAGTCCCGAGTCCTTGATAGTCTCGAGGCAACTGAGTTAGTCCCTACGATTTGGAACCTGATGAGTTAGGATCGGATGCTTTGGAGTCAGATGATGTTGTCGCTGCGGATGAACGATGAGATGGTGTTTTTCGTTGAGGTACATCAGATTTATCTTGAATATCATCTGCATCTTTAGGATGGCGAGGAACAACAGCTTGAACAGCTTGAAAAAGATTTACTAACTCATCAACACTGCGTGCGTCTGCCCAGTGGGTTGTATTAGGGCCGGTTACAAGTTCTGGACGCTTGTGCGCAAAGCGTTTGAGTCCCCGTAAAAAAGCTGGAAGGACACCTAATGCCAGTGCGTAAATAGCGAGTTTTTCGCGTCGCTCGAGCACGCCATCAAGTTCTTTGGCCAACCCTTGGGGGCGTGCTAACAAACGCCTAAACGCACGCCACTGCCAAACTTGGTCAACAATTTCAGGTTGCCATGCAGGAATAATCTTGTACGCTAAGTTGCTTAACCACCAACAAAAAAGGGCTGAACCCCACAAGCTCAAAGTACTTACAAGGCTAACGCGCACGGTCAGCGGCGTAGCCAACAAACTGGGCATATTAATTGTTTGGGGACCTAACCATGTCAGCACGCTAGCCACACTTGCCAAACCCGCAAAACTGCGCCCAATGCTGCGGCACAAGTTGCGTTTGCGCAAGGCATCTTGCCAACTGTCGTCGCGGACAAACGAAAATCCCACCACCTGACCTTGTTTGTAAAGTTCTCGGATCACAGGCAAGCCAAAACGACTCACAGCCCAACCAACCGGTTCACGTTTCCAAACGCTTAAAAAAGAATACAAATGTAAACCTAATTTACCCTTAAAACTGTTGAGGTCAAGATAGCCAGTTTGGGCAAAGCGCTTACTGGCACCTCGTAAAAAGTCCAGTGCACGCTTTTCAAAGGTTTTAAGGTGCGCCCGCGACTTAGCTTCGTTGATGACAAAGCCAGCCCGCCCTTTACTGTCATCAGTATAAAAATTGAGGTAACCACGGCGCGCCAAGTCAAGTAGTGTTGCTTGAAACTCGAGCTGTGTTGTCAATACACGTTCAGGGTGAGGGTTGAGCAAAAGCGCTGCCACTGCCGGGGGAACAGTACTTCGTTGTGACATCACCTCTAGCAGGTAAGTTGCGCTGTAGGTCTTGGGCTGAATACGCTTGTAACGCCTACGCGCGTAGTAAATCCGGCTTACTAAAAGCAGCAACGCCAAAGCTTCTACAGTTATGACAATGGACCACTGTGGAAGACTGCCAAAACTAAAAAATGCGGATAGATTGTTAATAAATTCTCTCACGATAATTTAAAGATTTAATACATCACATTTATCATAGTTATTACCTTGTGGCGCGTGGTTTGCACGCCAGCGTGGTTGAATATCTTGAGTGGACTACACATGGTGAGGGCACAAACCATCAGCTAGAGGTTGATGGTTGTTGGTTGATGTTGAAAGAAGCATACCTAAAGCTCATGATTCATGCCCTTTTGGATTAATTTGTTATGAAATTAGCCTAAGTAAAACAAGATGTGGGTGCAGATAAGAGCAAAGCAAACCCGCAAGGGGGGTGTATCGTGTTTCATTTATGTGGCATTGGGTTGCAAGCTGTATCACACATGAAGATGCCATTTATGCTATCACAAAGTGTTAAGGACATAGACGATACATTAAGAAATACCGACAGTTCGGACACTTTTTATAAACCTTGTCGCAGACGCAAATAAGATTTTAGATGCAGTATACTAAATCACGTCGGTGACGCAAATCGATTTTTGAGATGCAATACCTGTCCGAAGTATTGGAAATACAATACATACACTTAACTAGCTAACCAAAGGTATACATGGCTACTCAGGAAGTTGTGTTTTTAGAGGCCTTTGGGCATGTTTCGGAAATTAAGTTGTTGTAGCCATAGACGCTACCTGACCCGTAAACAACCATGGTCATACCACAGTTTTCACAGGTAGCACGCCAAACGTCATCGCTTAAATCTTGCCATGTTATCTGATGCCCAAGTTTTTCGGCTTCTCGAGTGATAGCTTGAATTTGCTGTCTCAGTTTTTCCTGACTCACGGGATACCCTCTCCAACGTAATACTTCAATGACCGTGTTCGCCTTGTTGATGAACTAGGCTTTGTTACTTATGATAGTGATAGCTGTCTAATAAACGTGAACATGTCATAAGATGCACATGTGGACAAGCTATTGGGTCACAGCAGGATTTTGTTAACAAGACCATATATGTAAAGACAGCAACGTATTGATATTGTTTCTGGTTGATTTTAATAAGGAATTAATCCAACTGGAACAAGTAGAAAAAGATATGGACTGCCTTGGGAATAGAATAAACACACTAGAGGTTGTGCAGTGTTCAATCACAATCCGTATGAAACTATCGATAAATGATTTTCATCTAACATATAGGAAGATAACGTGCGCAGACATGTTCCCACAACCATTATGAATCAGTACATGATGAAGTTACTGGGTATAGATTAAGAAAAGTTTTACTCACTGACAATATCGTAAGTGCCAGAGTTATGCTAAGTCTGTAAGATGAAACAGCCAAGTTGTCAAAGTTGTCGTGTGCTTGGCAAAGGCATACAGATACTTGTTTTGTGTGGTTTGTGACACTTTTTGGCTTAGTGGGGTTACAAATTGGCTCGAGCAAGGTGTCTGGCAACAACGTTGAATGGCGATGGAAAGCAAAGAAATCTTATACGAAATCCGCTTATATACCGAATGATGCCTAAAGGCATCATCTCGTCCAGCGCGGATTTCGTAGTGTATCTTACCTGCTCTGGCAGGGGTTGATCCCTTCGGGAATCAACCGGATTCGATATTAGAAGGTTTGCAGAGCTGTTGTATCTACATCAGTACAACAACTATGGTGATCATGCTCAAAATCACTTGTTGAATATGGCTAAAACTTATCCTCTATTAGTGTATATAGGTATGAATGTAAGAATACTGTCAGAGTTGTGAGGGCATAATAGGAACTAGCTTAAGAGCGCCTACGGCTCGAGCCAGAAAGGAGGTAACGACCCAAGACCACCTACTAGAGCATGAGGTTAGTCACAGACTTACCTAAGCGCCCCAACGTTGTTGTAGTAGCTAGGTCAACCAATACAATTTGTTTCTTAGCACATATAGTCTCAGCATCTTGCTGAGGCTTTTTTTAGCACAATCGGTATCAGTAGCAAGTCCAAGATTAAGCTCTCCTACACCGAGTGGGTGTGTTTCAACTCGCCTAGCTCGCATCTGAAGTTGCTGGGGAAATACTAAAGTGCTTTTTGCGTGGCACAACGTGCCATGCAAAACGCTCGTGAGAGCGTACCCTTAGACGATTTAGACTATGACATTGTTGCTTCGATTTAGTATAACTCCACATGAGAATACTCAAGACAACAAAAAACCCAAGCTTGTAACTTGGGTCATGAGCACCTGAATGTGCTAGTTGGTGCCGAGAGCGGGACTTGAACCCGCACGCCTTCTCAGGCAACAGATTTTAAGTCTGCAGCGTCTACCAATTCCGCCATCCCGGCAAGGCAAGGGTAAGTATATAAGGCTAAGCTAGCGAGCGTCAACTCTCGAGCAGGTAGTGTGATAGGGTTCAAGTTATTAGCAAGAGTATTGAGATGCCTCGAGGCTTGTTTCTTGTATGAAACCAATTCCGATTAAACACTATACAAACCCCTACGGGCTTTGTGCCGTTCTCATCGGAATTGTTAGCTGTTTCTACGCACAAGGTTGTCTCGCTAGCGCTCGGAACCGTGTGGGTTAATTCGTTAAGGAATTAACCGGAAAGGATATTGCACGACCAAGCTAAAGATAAAACAAACTCAATCACTATATTTAATGCCTCAAGGCAATCTGCAACGTGCTTTCTTGAGATCGTCTTTATGGTGAAATCAGCTTGGTGATGCAGTATGACTACAAACC
>JBCCOX010000423.1:0-4846 GCA_039025155.1 Deinococcota bacterium
ACTAAACGCAAAGATAAGCAGTGACAGCACAAGGTAGATGCCGCCTAGTAAGGACTTACGACTGTTAGGTATAGCAGGTGATGACATCATGTTCTCCTTTACAAGATGGTTTTGTGATGATTCTGTAGTGTTTCTGTGATGATTCTGTAGTGTTTCTGTAGCTAGTGGTATTAGTGTTGATCTATAAACCCAACCAGCTCAGTTGCAACCTGTTGAGGGTGTTCCCAGTGAACGGCATGACCGCTGTTCACATGCCGTGTCAGCGTGGCTTTGGGTAAGTGACAAGCTAAGTGAGCTTGGTCAGAGGCACTAAAGCTATCGTCTTGATCACCGCACATAAGCAGCGTGGGCTGCCAGATGCGACTTAGATGGGCTTCGTGATTGGCCTGAAAAAAGCTGATCCAAGCCGCTTGCCAGACGCTAGCTGGGGCTTTGAGGCTTTCTGAAACAAGCCCCTCGAGAAAAGCCTCGGGTACAGGCGTGTGCAGTTGATTTTCGTAAAACGCGCGTACAAAGGCTGGCGGTACAGGGTCATGAATTGACCGGAACAACGGGTCAAATACACAACTCTTGTCATTTTGTGGTTTGCCTGTTGAACTAATGAGTACCAAGCGGCTCACAACATCTGGGAATTTAAGGGCAATGCGTTGGGCCAAGTAGCCACCCACACCGTGTCCAACCAGCGTCACCCGGCGTAAGCCTTGCTCACGAATAAAGGTAGCGACATCTCCGGCGAGGGTGTTCATGGTCATGCGTTCAGGCGTGTTGCTAGCTGGTTCAGGTTTATCGCTGTCACCATGACCGCGCAGATCGAGCGCAAGCGCGTGATAGCGCGCAGACAAGAGCGGCAAAATGCGGCTAAACGAAAACCACGACCCGGCTAGGTCGTGTAAAAAGACAACTGCCTCACCTATAGGATCACCTTGTGAGACATAGTGTATATAGCTACCTGTTTCTAAAATGGTCCCGCCGTGACGTAAGTAGGTAGGCGTTTGAATAAGCCTACGCGCTGTTAAGCGGGCGCTTAAATTGATGGGCCTTGCGCTACTAGTACGCTGTACTTGCTCAGCTAGCACTGGGTTACGAAGACTGCCCTGAGTTTTATGAAGAGGATGGCTAGAAAGTGATGTCATCAACGCAGACTCCTTGAGGTCTGTTCCAAGTGCTTGGCGAAGGCTGTTTAGCGAAGGCTGTTTGGTGAGTTCCAAGTGTTTGGCGAAGGGTGTTTGGTGAGTTCCAAGTGTTTGGCGAGGGGTGTTTAGCGAGGGGTATTTAGCGAAGGGTGCTCGAGCTGCTAAAACATGTATCCAAGTGTTTGGCAAAGCTTTAAAGGTTTTAAAGAGACCTTTAGTGAAGGGGGCACTAAAGGTCTGAAAAGGGGGAATCAAGGCTTAACTCGAGAAGTGCTTGTAACGTTCTTAAGGAACAGGCTTGAGATCATGAGGTGGGCAGGACTTCAACTGCCCACCGGAGGATAAGAAGGGTGTCACTCCTAAGTCGTGTGGAGTTAAGGCGTCATGCGCTACCGAGTAGGGTTCAGGCGTGCGCTGCTCGGTGGGTAACGCCTTAACGTAACTAAAGTGTAAAAAATGGGGGCTAGTATGACATCTGTACTCGGAAAGGGACGTAGCTAGGCCTTTGGTAGGGGGCATTCCCTAACTTTGGATAGGGTGAACTAAAAAGCGTGACCCAGACAGTGTTAATACCTGTCCTGATCAATTTCATAAGGCATCAACTCGTGTGGCGTCAACGAGATACCCCTTGTGTAGCAACAGCAGTCGATGTAAATAGGGATGATGTAGATGAGAACTTCGTATCACCTAATAGGATTGACGTTCATGTGGTGCATCCGTTATGTATCACATAAAGGTGCGACTCAAGTTTTGTTCACTGAATTAGGACTTACGTAGTTGGCATCGTTAAGGTGGGTGATAGATAGACCTATCTAGGTTCGCTAAGGGTGTTGATGGTAACGCCACTATTCACTCACCCATAGCGTGTAACTGAGCTAATCTCCACCGCATAAAACTGACAGTGAATATTTAGCGTTGAGGATGCAGCTACCTTGTTGATGACTCGCCATCTCACCCAGAAATTCAAGATCAGGATGACAAGCGCGTCCTAGACACAACAAAAAATTATCAAAATCAAATTGTGCTGATGGATTTTCGGGTCAGACGTTTTTACGATGAGTTCATCTCAAATTGCTGCATCTCACCAATGTTAGATGTAGCTTAAGCAAATAGTGCTTATAATGCTGTGCAGTTATTGAACAGGTATACACACTTGACACGAAACAAGTTAGCCTAGGCACGCTAAAGGATATTTTCTGATATGGATTTACACGCTGCTGAAGCAGCTTTACGCCAGCAAGAAAGTTTGCGTGAGGTCATTGAGGCCATCTCGAGCGAACTTGAACTTCGGGTACTCCTGACCAAAATTGTGCTCTATGCTTGCACCTTGCTAGATGCGCAACGCGGCACTATTGGGCTTGTTGTGGACGGGCAGATGAAAACTGAAGCCGTGTTTAACATGCCAGATGGCGAGTTGGGCACGATGGCCCCTTTGGGTGTGGGCTTAGCTGGACAAGTGCTAGCTGCAGGTCAGCCTGTGCGTTTGCAACGTTACGGAGATGTTAGTGAACCTTTGGGAACAGACTTGCTCGAGGACGCCGTACTTGGTTGCCCCATTGACTGGCACGGCGAAACCATTGGCTTTTTTGGTGTAGGTGCCAAAGCGCCCCGGCAGTTTAACGAGCAAGATATGGAGACCCTAAGCACCTTTGCCCGCCACGCTGCCGTTGCCATTGTGAACGCCCAACTGTTTGAACGCGAGCAGCGCAGACTTGCCAGAGCAACCGCCATGACCCGCATTGGCAGTTTGATGACCAGCAGTTTAAGCCTCGAAGAAGTTTTACAAACCACAGTTGATGCCATTCATCAAACCCTTCACTACAACACCATTGACATCTTTTTAATTGATGAAAACGATCCCGAAAGCTTAGTGTTGCGGGCTAGGTCGGGAATAGATGTAGACATTCGGCCGGGTGAGTTTAGCTTGCGTTGTGGTGAGGGGAATGTTGGGCGAGCTGCCCAGTTGCGCACGCCAATTTACAGCCCAGACACCAGCCAAGACCCCAACTACATTCCTGTGCCGGGTGCAGAACACCTTAGCAGTGAGCTGGCATTGCCTATTATTGCCAGTGGGCAGATGGTGGGCGTGCTTAACGTTGAAGCTGAAAACCGTATTAGCCAAGATGACACCGAAGGGCTCGAGGTGATTAGCAGTCAACTCGCTGCCGCCATTACCAACGCCCAACTGTTTGCCAAAACCGAAGAAACCCTAAGCGAAATTCAACTGCTTTACGAAACCAGCCGCCGCATGAGCAGCGCGCTAGATATTCACGAGGTCGTTGAGGCCTACCTCGAGCAAGTGGCTCTGCAGCGGCGGCACTCCTGTACGGTGTTTATCTTTGATCATGATGCCGCCGGCAAGCGCAAAGAGATTATCCTGTTAGGACGCTGGCGGCCTGAAGAAGGTGTGAGCTACCCCCATGCAACCCACCCGTATTTCCACGATGACTTTGACGACATCTTAGACGCCGGGCAGGTTGTGACCATTACAGATGTTGCCACCGACCCACGCGCGTCAGATCAGCTTAAAAACAATCAGTTAACTGCTGGGCGGCCGGCGCTGGCGCTCATTCCACTTATTGTGCGGGGGCGGCGCATTGGCGGGGTATCACTGAACCACACAAGTTGTTATGCCTGGCAAAAAACGGACTTGCGCCCTTATCAAGTGACCGCTGCGCAACTAGCCATTGCCTTAGAAAGCCGTCAGCAGCAGCACTTACTCGCTGAACAAGAACAGCGCTTAGCAGTCGCCGAAGAACGCCGCAGGTTATCGCGTGAACTCCATGATTCGGTCACCCAGATTTTGTTTGGCATGACCCTAGTTGCCCAGTCAGTTGGGCCGGCTATGAAAAAAGATGTTGCTGAAGGTGAAGCCCGCGTCGCCAAGATGCTGAGCTTAGCCCAGCAAGCCAGAGCAGAAATGCGCGCGCTCCTTGTTGAACTTCGCTCACCGACGACCTACCATCACCTAAGTGATACCGAGCGCCTTGCCAGAGACGGCTTAGTTGCCACCCTCCAGCACGTCACCCAACAGCTTGCAAGCACCCAAACACCACGCTTAGAGATTGTGCTCGAGGCAGCGTGCTACAGCTCGCAACCCGCGCAGGTTGAAGCAGCGCTGCTAAGAATTGTCCAAGAAGCCCTCAACAACACCATCAAACATGCTGGCGCAAGTCAGGTCATCATCTCACTTGAAGTCACTGACATATGTTTGGTGAGCATACGTGACAATGGTCGCGGTTTTACCGTCTCAGAAGATACTCCAGCCGATGTAACGCTAGGCGGTAGAAAGGTCGCTCGTCCCCATAAGCAACCCTCAGGGACAGCGACTAAGCCCAGTCATTTTGGCTTGGACACTATGCGTGAGCGCGCTGAGGCGATTGGGGGTGTACTTACAGTGAGCTCGAGCCTAGGTAAGGGAACCCACGTGCGGGTAGTTGCACCTGCTCAAGCTAGCCGTAAAGATAGCAAGCTGACCTGACTTAGTGCCTAGAGCCTGTTTGAAAAGGGTTCAAGTGATGATGTTTCCGTATCAATCAAGCTCAACACTAGCCATTTTAGTTGATAAGAACTCAACCGTGCAGCACTCAAAAAATCTCTTAATGGTTTCAAAGACGTTTTAGACAGTTTCTTAGTGACCTAGTACTTAGTGATGCAGTATTTAGTGACATAGCATTTAGTGACATAGCATGATGACAACGCTAAAAGAACAC
>JBCCOX010000424.1:0-4831 GCA_039025155.1 Deinococcota bacterium
AGAAGTTAGTAATCCCGTCAAAGCCCCCGTTGACTTTAAGGCCCGTTACGATAATTTTATCAACGGTGACTATGCCGCCCCAGCCGAGGGCCGCTATTTTAGCAATCCCTCACCGGTAACTGGGCAAGTCTTTTGTGAGGTTGCCCGCTCGAGCGCGCAAGATGTCGAAGCCGCCCTAGATGCTGCGCATGGTGCCAAAGCTGCGTGGGGCGCAACCTCAGTTGCTGAACGCGCTAACATCCTCAATAAAATTGCCGACCGTATCGAGGAAAACCTCGAGACGCTTGCCAAAATTGAAACTTGGGACAACGGTAAAGCGGTACGCGAAACCATGGCGGCAGATTTACCCCTGGTTATTGACCACTTCCGCTATTTTGCCGGGGTGATTCGTGCTCAAGAAGGCGGTATTAGCCAGTTAGATGACAACACAGTTGCCTACCACTTTCACGAACCTGTTGGCGTAGTTGCGCAGATTATTCCTTGGAATTTCCCCATTTTGATGGCCACCTGGAAGCTCGCCCCCGCGCTGGCTGCTGGTAACTGCGTGGTGCTTAAACCCGCTGAGCAAACCCCCGTGGGTATTATGCACGTTATGGAACTCATCGCCGACTTGCTGCCTGCAGGTGTTCTCAACGTGGTGCATGGTTTTGGGGTTGAAGCTGGCAAGCCGCTAGCGAGCAGTCCGCGGGTAGGCAAAGTTGCGTTCACGGGTGAAACCACCACCGGGCGCTTAATTATGCAGTACGCAGCAGAAAATATTATTCCGGTGACGCTCGAGCTAGGCGGTAAATCCCCCAACGTGTTCTTTGCCGATATTATGGATGCCGACGATGACTATTTTGATAAGTGCCTCGAGGGGTTCACCATGTTTGCGCTTAATCAAGGTGAGGTCTGTACCTGCCCCAGCCGCGCCCTGATTCAAGAATCCATCTACGATGCATTTATGGAGCGTGCTATTGCCCGCGTGGAAAAAATAACCATGGGCAACCCGCTCGAGTCGTCCACCATGATGGGCGCGCAAGCGTCTAACGATCAGCTCGAGAAAGTTTTGTCTTACCTAGACATCGGCAAGCAAGAAGGTGCCAAAGTGCTCACCGGTGGCGCACGTGCCAACCTCAACAGCGGTTTAGAAAATGGCTACTACGTCCAACCCACTGTCTTTGAAGGCAACAACAAAATGCGCATTTTCCAAGAAGAAATTTTTGGTCCTGTTGTGTCAGTCACAACCTTCAAAGATGCCGACGACGCCCTCGCTGTCTCTAACGACACCCTTTACGGGCTTGGCGCGGGTGTGTGGAGCCGCAACATGAACACCGCTTACCGCATGGGGCGCGGCATTGAAGCCGGGCGCGTGTGGGTCAACAATTACCACACCTACCCAGCGCACGCTGCCTTTGGGGGTTATAAGAGCTCTGGCGTAGGACGCGAAAACCACAAGATGATGCTATCGCACTATCAGCAGACCAAAAACATGCTGGTGTCCTACGATCCTAAGGCGATGGGCTTCTTTTAAGCTTTTGAATTAGGTCGCTACACCATCTCAACATAGTTTCAATGCCACGCGCTAACTTTGTCGTCAAGTGCGTGGCATTTACATCGTTCAGGTTGATGTAATTCAGGTTGATGTCGTTCAGCTTGATGTCAGCGAGCCTATCAAGAAGGTCGTTTTGACAATATTTTGACAGTGCAATGTAGCTGGATGATGCTGTTGGTGGATACATCGATACAGTACAATCACATCTATTAGATCTAAACGTTTAGTGAGATGTCAGGGACACTGTCAAAATATCAGTCGTGCTGATGCTAGTCACTTGATGATGGACACATAATCATATTGGTGTTTTTAGAAGAAAGTTGATGAGGTTAATGCTATGAGTACAGCTAGTCACGTGCAAGATAAGCTCGAGCGCGTCACCATAACAGGCGCTGCAGCGGAACTTTTAGGCAAGCTTGAAGCGCAGCACGGCTTACTTATGTTCCATCAATCCGGTGGTTGTTGCGATGGCTCGTCGCCCATGTGCTACCTGCGCGGTGAGTTTAAGGTTGGTCAGAGTGATGTACTCCTCGGTGACGTACTTGGCACGCCGTTCTACATGAGTGCGTCCCAGTACGAATATTGGAAACACACCCACCTCACCGTAGATGTTGTACCAGGTCGCGGTAGCGGGTTTTCGCTCGAAGCGCCCGAAGGCGTGCGCTTTTTGATTCGCTCGAGGCTGTTTACTGAAGACGAAAACGCGCAACTTGTACGAGAAGGCGACCCACCTCGAGGTGCTTAGACCAAAACCTCAACTAGATTTCAGTGTCCGAAAATTCCGGATTTCTCAAAGTTGCTCAGAGTTTCAAAATTCTCGAGCGTCATTACCTATATTGACACCTATATTGACGTAGGTGAGTCATGAAACGCATTTTACTACTCGGTGCAACTGGTAACCTGGGGCGTGCTTGCTTGAGCGAACTTAAAGCCCGAGGCTATTGGGTGCGGGCAACAAGCCGGCAGGGTAAAAATATTACGCTGGCAGATGAAACGGTTAAAGCCGACCTGCTCGAGCCCGCAAGTTTACATGCCGCCTGCCAAGATATAGATACGATTGTGTCGGTAGCAGGTGCACCCGTTAGTCTGAGCCTCAAGTGGCGTGCGAAGACCTTTGCCGAGGTCGACTACCAAGGGCATATGCATCTTTTGGACGCAGCGGTTAGTGCAGGTGTAGATAAATTTATCTATGTGTCGGTGTTTAGTACCGAAGCCACCCAACACCTCGCGTATATAAAAGCGCATCACGCCGTTGCTACCGCACTTGAAGCGGCTAAGCTCGAGGTGAGCATCATCGAACCAACAGGTTATTTTTCTGCGTTTGCACCCTTTGTAACCATGGCAGCTTGGGGAGCTGTACCGCGCTTTGGTGATGGTAGCGCTCAAACCAATCCCATCCACGACGCCGATTTAGCCACACTCTGCGTTAGCGCCATCGAGGACACCACAGCTCGCATCACCGTGGGCGGCCCTGAGGTATTAAGCCGTAACGACATTATTGATTTGGCGTTTGCCGTGCACACCAAAACACCGCGTTATCTGCCCGTTCCTAACGCGGTTGTAGCACTAGGCAGTCGCCTTGTACGGCCTATTGACGCGCGCCTAGCTGAGTTGATGCCGTTTTTTGGGGCGGTGAGTCAGACGAATATCATCGCGCCAAGTTACGGAACGAAGCGACTTGAAGACTATTTTCAAGGCTTAAGTTAGACCTGCTGACGACGCTGCGCTTCAAGGAGCTGAGAAATGTCACCGATAGCCTCATCGCAGTGTCACACTATTTTGTGGTTGACGCTACCCACTAATCCGTCTCAGCGTCCTTCAGGGCGAACTTCATCTGTACCCCCTGCTTGCCAAAGCTCAATAGGATTGCCCTCGGGGTCGTGCAAGTGGGCAAACCGCCCGTTGGGGTGGGTGTCCGGGTCTACTTTTACAGAGATACCGGCGGCCTCGAGCTGCTTCACCATGGCATCCATGTCACGCACGCGGAAGTTAATCATCCACATCTGCGTGCTGCGTCCAAAATAAGCTGTGTTTTGCTCGAACGGTGCAAACACGGTGGGTCCTTCGTCCTGCCACCACGAGCCATCTTCGTAGGTGTCAGAAACAGGATAAACTCCCAGATGTTCGTGATACCACGCAGACAATGCCTCAGGGTCTTTTGATCTAAAAAACATGCCGCCAATGCCAGTTACCTTTTCCACGTGAGCCCTCCCTTATCACCTAATCCGTTTGTTGCGTCAGCGCCAACTTGACACCTGCTGCCACCAAAAAGCCACCTGCAACTCGGTCAAGCCAGCGAGTCAGCGGACTTTCGCGCAGTAAGCGTCCACCTTTTTCAGCGAGCCAACCATACACAATCAATGTACTGCTTTGGACGATCATCGAGACAACTCCTAACAGTACAAATTGTTGGGTTGCTGGCAGACTTGGATCAATAAATTGAGGCAAAAGCGCGGTAAAAAACAGAATGGCTTTGGGATTGGCAAGTTGTGTGAGTAGCCCCTGCCGATAAAATTGGACAACAGGAACACGTGGTTGCGTTGTTTCCAGTTTTTGAAAACTTGCCACAACCATCTTGATACCCAAATAGACAAGATAAGCCGCACCCAGCCACTTGATGGCACTAAACAACACCTGTGAGGTTGTAATAACGGCAGACAGTCCCGCAGCAGACAAGCTAAAAAAGATGAGTTCCCCAGTCATCACACCCAAGGTGCCACGCAGACTACTTTTAAAGCCAGACTTGATGCCTTGTGAAACAACTAGGAAAACAGCCGGACCTGGTGAGAGCGATAAGGTGAGTTCAGTGATTGCGAAGAACAGCAAGGTAGTGAGTGCCATAAACCAGTGTAGCGTTATACGTGTACTTAGTCGACTTCCCAATCAACCAGTGACAAACCCACAATAGATGAAAAGTGTTTTGTGTTGTGTGTCACTAAAGTTGCATTATTAGCCTTAGCAATAGCGCCCATGAGCAAATCAGCATCTTCAATGAGTCGCCCTCACTGGCGCAAATCTTGATAAATAGTGACAGCTTCATCTAAAGCTACGTGATTAAGTTCAAGAAGTCCATAAATGCTCACAAGTCCGTCAAATACACGCTTTTTACGCTGATACGTTGGTACGTACAAACCTCTATGTATCTCGTAGTAACAAATTGCGTTCAGGGTGACAGCATGACCAGCTTGTAGTGCGTTGCGCAAATTATCAAGAGCTGTAACATTTCCGTTTAGAATCTGGCTAACAAAGTTTGTATCCAACGTGTAAAGCACAAGGGTTAATCGGGTAACACAGGAT
>JBCCOX010000425.1:0-4825 GCA_039025155.1 Deinococcota bacterium
CGCTACCCAGACCTCTCAGCTCATCTGGAGCGGGCTGGCTTAACCTGCGAAAGTCGCGCACCGGTGATGGCACTAAGCAGCAGCAAGTGGCACGGGCAGACCTTACCTGAAACAGCTTTACCTGGCCGCTATGTCCAGCTAGATAGCGCATCCCCCGAGCGGCTCAAAGCTTTTTTACAGGGTCAAGCCGTTGCCTTTCAGCTTGCAGGGGAGCTTCCTGAAGACGCTGATCTAAGCCTTGATGACGCAAGCGGCCTCGACTGGTTACCTCACTTAATTCAGGGTGTGGCTGCGGGTACTGTGGTGGGGGCTGGGCTCGAGCAAGGTGGTCACTTTGTCTCGGGTGCTATTATTCAGTTAGGCGGCAATATCGGTGAACTGGCGGGCGTCTGGACCTACCCACAAAGGCGTAAACAAGGGCTTGCGTTTGCACTCTGCAAGCGTTTACTCGCCAGCTATTTTGAAGCTGGCTACACACTTTGTTGGCTGTCGGCTGCCGAGGGCGCGCAAGGGCTTTATGAACGGCTTGGCTTTGAACGCTGCGGCATGCAGCTTAATTACAGTTTGTCAGATACATAAACTCGCTATACTTTCAGGCATTTAAAGCGTTTCGTTTACCTCGACCACTAGATAGACCACTTAGATAAACAGCAATAATCCGCAACGGTCCTGGCTCACAGGTGTCAAACGTACCTGAGTTGATGTAGGCGAGTGCATCGTCAAGGTCATCAAGTAAGCAGTGTTGATTGACAGGAATCTCAGTTGCCATTAAGTTGCACGATAAGGGTGAGCACTCTGGTATAGCCTCCGCGTAAAAGCTCACGATGTCGTAGCCTACATGGGTCCGTGTTGATATTGGAACAATGGTTGTTGTCAGGGATGGCTCAGGGTAGAACGCGCGCCAGATACCATCAGCATATTCTTGTGGATAAGCTTCATAATAAAACAGTGTTGTGGGCTCGAGGCTGACATCAGCTAACTGCGCAACACCAGTAATATCAGCAGGACTGTTGAATAACCAGTAACCATTGTGTTTCCAAAACCGCACGTAATCCGTAAAATCGTCTGACATGCAGGGGCTTAATGAATAAATATCATAAACACCATGCTGACGAAGCTCTTCAGGTGCATCAGCAATTTTTTTGGCCATGTACCCCAATGGCACAAACTCTGTCATAGGTACAGCGCTACTTCCCATGATTAGATCATCATTTTGTTAAGCATAGCCACCTTTAAAAAGGTAAGTGCAAAATAGCTAATTCATGCGACGCGCGAATAAACAGCGCCATACCCCCGCTGAGGGGTTGCAACATGTAGTCATTAAACGAGCCTAGCGGCCGTCCCGGGGCCATCACCACAATGCTTTCGGGTAAGTCGTGACCGTAAACCCTAGCTTGATACTTGCGCACGGTTAACGGTTGCCCAGCAACATTTACTTTCACAGGTTTGCTGCCGAGGGTATAGAGGGCTGTACGCTGCGGGTCAATGTCCTGAACAACATCAGCAAGTTGCATGTCATGGGCGTCAAAAACGCGCTGCAACGACGTTATAACTTGGTTTGTGGCGTCTTCGTCGGGGGTTTGCTGCACCACTCTGGCAGCACCGCGTATAAAGCCACTGATGGCGTCACGGCGCTCGGGCGCGTTATTAGAAAGCTCTGACAAGCGCCGCACCACCTGCCGCGCACTTTCGCTCGAGTCAGGTGTGATGCCTGTTGCTGTTGCCAAAATGTTGGCAAAGGTTTTGTCTTGGCTTGTCCGCAGGATTTGGTAGACAGCTAAACTTTCAGCGATGAGCACTTGCAGCGGGCGGTCATGATGTTGAATCACAGCGTGAACGTAGTTATTTTTCTCAAATACGTACAAGCGCGCCCCTTCTAGGTCGAGGGTAACTGGTGACTCGAGCGGCTTTTCAGTTCCTTTGACCAAAACATGCCAGCCTTTAACCGAGCCAGTAATGGCGACATCAAACCCCGCCAGTTGAAAGCGTGTTGGCCCTTTGAGTTGCATGGTGATGCTTTTGGCATCGGGTGGAACTTTATCTAAGCGCAACGCTGGGTTTTCAGCAAAAAGCACGCCGCCAGCAAGCTGAGGCGTCTTGTGACGGCCGCCGACATGCTGCGGAAGCAAGCCTTCTAAAACATCAAAAAAGTCGTTCATGGCCCGCTTGTAAAGGGCAACATCGTGCTCAAACAGTTCACGTTGACTTTGTTCGTGACGCAGTGCGTCTTTAAGACGGGCTTCAAACTGCTCCCGCTGTTCCCGCTTAATGGCCTCACCCAAAGCCTCGCGCTCGAGCTGACTGATCGCCATGCGCAGTTGGTCGCTGGTGACTTCTTTGCCAGGAACCAAACTTAGCTTGCCAGCATAGGGGTCACTGGCAACAGCTTGGGCAACCCGGCGCATGTAGTCCATGACCTGATAGGCCTCAATATCTAGCACACTGTACGGTTCGCGGGGGTCTTTAAACTCTAAAATAGTCGTGACAACATCCGTCAGCAGGGCAGTTAAGCTCTCTAAGTCGTTGAGCGAGAGTAGCGGATCAGAATAGTCTGGCAGAGGTTTTTTGACCTCAAAATGCTCGAGGCTAATGTCTTTAGCAAAGGTTGGCGTTTTGGAGTAGAGCGTCAAATTGCGCAAACTCGCATACACAAGCCGCACGGTGTGGCGGTTGGGTTCTGCGCGGTAGGTCATCGCCAAGTTTTGTAAGCGCTGATTAATCCCCTCCCACCAGACATGCTGGGCGAGCTGTTTTAAGGTATCTTGCTCTTGGCGCTCTTGATCACTCAAGGTAATTTTACGGCGCAAGGTGGGACTAGCCTTAACGGCTTGATGTCTTTGTTGAACACCGTCTTGTTGAACGCCGTCTTCTAAATCACCCGCTGCAAAACTACCAAACAGCTCAAACCCTTCTGCGCGTTCGCTGCGGCGGCGTTCTTCTTGCAACATGCCAAAGGTCTGCTTACCGCCGCCGGTGTCGTCCATTTCGCTAGCTAAAGCAGCTAGATCAAACTCACGGGCTTGACCTCCAGCTTGTCCAGAAGCAGTTGACGTTTGACTGGCTGTAGCCGAAGACCTTGTAAGGCCGTTGGCATTAGGCCCATCGGCAGAACCTGTTGCGCCCTTCTTTGTGGCTTGGGAACGTGCTTTAAGCCGTTTTTGAACCTCCATAAGCCGCTTGCGTTCAGCCATACTTAGTTTAGCCCGAGACGCCAGCAAATAACTATACAGTGCTTTAATACTAAGTGAACCCGGTGTCAGTGACTTACCTGCAACCAAGTCTTGAGTTTTGTATTCAAGCAGTTCCAGCGCGACGCGCTCGAGGTTCATACTTGTGAGTATACTCCAGTCCAAGGGCAAATTCCGTAAACCCTACCCAACAAAGTCTGCTGGGTTTAGGTGTTTTTATTCATTGGTGGTTTTATCCAGTACTTGTTTTTGCCTGCAACGTTTGCACAAGCGTTTAGGTCAAGGACTACGGTCAGGCGCTAGCAAGATAGTTTTTGCCTGCTATCAACTTGCACTATAAAACATCTGTAGAAAAAGCTACAGATTCCGCTTCCAACGGAAGAAACCCAGCAGGGTCTGGGCAGTGTTCCATTGGAATCCGTATACGTTAATGGTAGCTTAGTGAAGCCAGCCATCTAACACATCATTAGGGTGTTGGACTCTTGATTTACGTACTGGCTTCACGTAAAGTCTACAGTAGATGTACGTAGACAAGGGATAATTGTGCATAGTTTCAAAGCTGTATTAAAACTGATTTAACACCTTGCGCAATACCTTTTAACCTGCCACTGAGTATCTGTTACACCCTTACGGGTTAAGTGCATTAGCAAATGAACTCGCCTAAAGTGCTTAATGTGTAGAAACAGTCATCAATTCAGGTAGACACCAAATCAATCCTACAGCGGTTTAAGAGCTAAGTACCTCTTATCTGGAAACCGCGTTTCCAGATAGCGTTTAGCGGTCAAGGATGAGCGCTGTTGGGTTTAACAGGTACTGCTTTTCAGCTTAGAGGTACTTAGTTACTCAAAATTGGTGTCATGGGCTATACGTTGTTAGTTGTCTATGCGTTATTAGTTATATGAGGAGGTTTAGCCATGCCGCATATTATTTGCGAGCCTTGTATTGGTACTTTAGATAAATCCTGCGTGGACGTGTGTCCCGTTGAATGTATATACGAAGCCGACGACCAACTTTACATTCACCCAGACGAGTGTATTGACTGTGGTGCTTGCGTGCCTGCTTGCCCGGTCAGCGCCATTTTCCCCGAAGAAGACGTACCTCAAGAGTGGGAATCGTTTATCAAGAAAAACTATGAGCTGTCTGGGCTTTAAGTTTGTCCGTCATTACGCTTTAGCTAGCTAGCAAAGCCAAAACTCTAATCTTAAGTACAATCATAGATTCTCTAATATTCGCCAACTCAGATAAGATTGGCGAATATTGTTGTCTCATACGAAATCCGCTTATATCTCGAATAATGCCTAAAGGCATCATCTCGTCCAGCGCGGATTTCGTAGCTTATCTTACCTGCTCTGGCAGGGGTTGATTCCCGAAGGAATCAACCGGATTTGGTATCAAATCCATGAATTTATATTCGGAAGAACTAAATTTTGCTCCTTGGAAGCATATTGCACTTCACAACTTTGTCGCTGACCTTATAACGGAACATAGTGAGGCAGATGTTTTTGTCATAGCTATTGATGGGCGCAGTGGTGGCGGCAAATCCACAATGGCTTCAATACTTGCGGGTTTTCTTACAGATGCGCGTGTAATCCATACAGACGATATTGCATGGCATCATTCGTTCTTTGATTGGCAAG
>JBCCOX010000426.1:0-4811 GCA_039025155.1 Deinococcota bacterium
CAAGAACATTGAGGCGACCCCGGTGGGCCATTCCTAACACAATTTCGTCAATACCTTGCTGGCCAGCTTCTTCAATCGCTAAATCCAGCAGAGGGATGAGGCTTTCACCGCCTTCGAGTGAAAAGCTTTTAGCGCCCACATACTTTTTTTGAAGAAAAGCCTCAAACTCAACGGCATCAGTTAGCTTGCGCAAGATGCGATGTTGTTGCTTGCTAGTAAGCTCGAGGCGGTTTTGGGTTTGCTCCATGCGTTCTTGTAGCCAAATGCGCACCGCTTGGTCGTCGATGTGCATAAACTGCACGCCAATTGAACGGCAGTACGTTGCTTGTAAGGTTGTAATGGCGTCAGTAATGGTACGCCCGGCCATTGTGCCGCTCAAAATAGTGCGGTCTTGGTCTTGGTCACTAAATCCGTAATAGCTAGGCTCGAGTTCAGGAGCGACGCCCCTAGGGCGGTCAAGAGGATCAAGCTTAGCGGCGCTGTGACCGTGTAAACGGTAATTACGAATCATTCGCTCAACTTTGTATTGCAGTGTTGCTGAACCACCATGATTTAAGCTGGCAGCTTGGTGAGATGCTTGTTGATAATTGTTGAGGGGACTAGAGCCCCCTGAATCAATAGGACGAGCTGAACTCGTGATCTGAACTGACTTAGCATTGGCAGAGTTAGTTTGAGTTGTAGATAGTGGGTCGCTAGTTATGTGACCATTGTTGGTTATGGGATTACTGTTGGTTATGGGATTACTGTTGGTTATGGGATTACTGTTGGTTATGGGATTACTGTTGGTCACGGGACTACTGTTGGTCACGACGGGACTGCTGGTTGTATGACTGTGAGCCCCATAACTAGTAGATCCATTGTACGAACCGTTAGTTGGAGGATTAAATAGGCTGCGCGCTTTAAATGCAGGTTCGGCACGCCACGTGTTGCCATTGTTAGATAAAAGTTCATTGTATTCGTTAAAGTACGCTTGCCAATGGGAATCCACAGCATCTGGATTGCGCAAATACTCTTCGTACATGGCTTCTACAAAAGCGAGGCTCGAGCTATTGGGCAGTAAATTTTTCATAAGACATCACGCGCTCCATCAGAATGTAACTTGTTGTTGCCAAATTGCTTTAGATATTGAGGCTCAAAAGGAATCATGACAGAAATTGATAGTTTGCTTGCCAAGCACCTAATCTTTCTCAAGCACCTAATCTTTCTAAGGTTACTTTAGCCTATTCGTGCTTAAGTGAAGCATGAACATAAACGGTATTAACACAATACGAAGATGGCGTGGCAGTAGCGTGTCAAAGTGAAGGTGATTGAATACAAGTCGCATTAAACAAAGCTAAAGCAGTAGTTGCAACCTAGTTTGTCTAGAACGGATATTAACAAACCTTACTGCAACGTCGCGCAATATAGTCCATAATGATATTAAGATGAATGTGGAGGTGAAACGTGCCTACGTATGCTTACAAAGCTCGAGATAACGCCGGTAAAGCCATTGAAGCAACTATTGAAGCTGAGTCTCAAGCTGAGATCGCGCGCATGCTGCGCGAAAAAAATCTATTTGTTACTGAAATTTCAAAACCGAAGTCAGGCTTTAATGCAGATATTAAATTACCTGTTTGGCTCGACCCTAGTGCGAAACCCAACACTCGAGACGTCAGCTTGTTTAGCAGGCAGTTTGCTACCATTATTCAAGCTGGTTTGCCCATTGTGCAATCGCTTTCTATTCTAGAAGAACAAGCTGAAAAACAAGGTCTCAAAGTTGCTTTACGCAAAATTCGGGAAGATGTTGAAACAGGTTTGCCCCTCTCAGAAGCTTTAGCAAAACATCCGGGCATCTTCAACAAGCTTTACGTTTACTTAGTTAAAGCTGGTGAGGTCTCCGGTAACTTAGACGGTATCCTTGATCGCATTGCTTCTTATCAAGAAAAACAACAAGCCCTTAAAGGTAAGCTCAAAAGCGCTATGACATATCCAGCAGTTGTTTTGGTCATTGCACTAGGTGTAACGTACTTCTTACTCACCACCATTGTGCCTCAATTTGGTGGCATTCTCAGTGATTTAGGTGGAGAATTACCTTTTATTACCCAAGTATTAATGGGAATTAGTGGCTTTCTAACAAACTTTTGGTATGTGCTACCTATTATATTCGGTGGTATCGGGTTTGCAATTTTTAGTGCTTATAAGACACCTCAGGGCAGACATGTCATCGATAAAATTTTGCTAAGTGCGCCAGTTGTAGGTAACTTGGTGCAAAAGTCATCTATTGCAAGTTTTGCTAATACCTTTGGTCTGCTCCTTAAAAGTGGTGTGAACATTATTGAATCGCTGGAAATTACCAAAGGTACTGCTGGCAACATTATTATTGAAGACGTGCTAGACGAAACAATCGAAGGTGTGCAGCGTGGTGAGCAAATCACGACTACACTCAAAGAACACCCACATGTGTTCCCACCCCTTGTTACTTCAATGATTGGGATTGGTGAAGAAACGGGTGCAGTTGATGATATGCTCGAGAAAATCGCTTCATTTTTTGAGCGTGAAGTTGATGAGGCCATTGACGGGCTTACGGCAGCCCTCGAGCCCATGTTAATCGTGTTCTTGGGAACTATCGTCGGGTTTATTGTGGCAGGCATGTTCTTACCTATGTTCGCCATCATTGGTGAGTTGAGCAGCTAAACTAAGTCAATCACACCAACTAAGTTGCATTAAATTCAGTAAGTTCAGCACGGCATTGCGTTTTGCGTAGTGCTGTGCTATCATCTTTCGGTTGTTCTGGAGGAGAACTGTGGCAAGAAACCCATCGGCAATGAAGTACAAACGCCAATCAGACAAGTCAAGAACTTTAAATCGCTCTCGCAAGAGCACCATTCGTACCTATACTAAAAAAGCGCTTGTTGCTGCTGAAAGTGGCAACCTTGATGAAGCACTTCAACATCAGCAAACAGCTATTAGCTTAATAGACAAAGCAACGCTGCGCTCAACCTTGCACAAAAACACGGCGGCACGCAAAAAGTCACGTCTTATTAAGCGTGTGCGTCAGCTTAGCGCACAAGCTTAGTAAACTATTTAGAGGACATGCCCTTAACCTTAGTAAGGGAAATCTTCACACCCCGAGCCACAGCATGACAACATTTGTCGGTTGTGGCTTTGTTGTGCTTGACCCAAGTGTGACTGTCCGGTGTCGCGCTCGAGCACGACATCTTTCATGACAGCCTCAGTTACATGGCTAAAAAACTCACCGTCATACAAAACTCCATCACAAACTTGCTGCTTCCCGCATACACAAGCTTGTTGTACCGTGCGAAACGGACTCACACCATTGATGTACACATGGGTTTTTGCGCCCTGTTTTTCTAGGACACGCACGTAAATCTGTTGTTGTACAAGACGCGGGTTGAGATAGCTAAACGCAGCGTCTATCTGTTTTTTAGCGCGTTGTGCGTAGGTGCAGTCAGCCTGGTAGATGAGCTGAACTTTAAGCTCCATGACCTCTAGAGTAATTAACTGTAACGCTCTTCAGCAAACGGGTCGCCGCGCATGTGGTAGCCGTTTTTTTCCCAAAAGCCGGGTGTGTTGCTGTCCATAAATTCAATGCCCGAAAGCCACTTGGCACTTTTCCAAGCATACAAATGCGGAATAATTGAACGTAACGGTCCGCCATGTTCGGTGGGAATAGGCTCACCTTCAAGCGTGTGGGCGAGCATACAGTCATTCGCTAAAAAGTCAGCGAGGGGCAAGTTAGTTGTATAGCCGCCGTAGCAGTGAAACATAATGTGGGTTGCACTAGGATCAGGTGTAAGCACCGCCATTAAATCGGTGGTGAGGATGCCAGTCCATGTGACATCTAACTTTGACCAACGGGTAACACAGTGAAAGTCTTTGGTCATCGTTGTTTGAGGTAGCCCCAGCAGATCATCCCAACTAAACGTTTGAGCTTTGGCTAGACCAGAGATCGTCAGCGTGACATCTGCGGGCTCGAGCCGCGGCGTGGGGCCGTAGGTCAGCACTGGAAAGCGGTCCGTAACACTTTGACCGGGCGGCACTTTGGGGTTGTTAGGTTCTTTTCTAAAAATGTTACCGAGCATAACTTAAGCCTAGCACGATAAACCTAGGCTCAACATCATGCTGAGTTAACATCGTCTTCCTGATGTTGGAGCATATATAACTCACATTATCTACCTTGCGTTAGCAAACTGACTGAAAGCGTAGACAGTAATGCTTATTGACTTGAACGAGTATTCCCTAAAATTAAATACCAAATGAAATTAACTATTTTGTAGAAACATAAGCAGTGTCCGTAAATCTCTAACTTACTGCTATACTTAAATCTGTGACGACTCAGTTTGTGTTAGTACGCCCTAAAAAGTCAGCTAACATCGGCGCGGCAGCACGGGGCATGAAAAATTTTGATTTCAAAGAGTTATACATTGTTGCGCCACGTTGTAAGTTGGACGCAAATGCTTACGCGCTAGCCTCTCATGCAGCAGATGTGCTAGATGAGGCCGTCATCTGTGATAGTTTGCCAGAGGCACTTGCTAGCTGTCAGTTAGCGCTGGGGACTACCGCCCGCTCGAGGGTCGCTGAAGACCCGGTGTACACCCCCAGAGAAGCTACCCAAGCCTTTCCACATAATGCAACTGCGCTGGTCTTTGGACCTGAAGACTTTGGTTTGTCTAACGAAGATTTACAGCACTGCCAAGCTTATATCACCATTCCCACAGGTGACTACGCCTCACTTAATTTAGCGCAAGCTGTACACGTGATGGCTTACGAGTGGTTTGTGAGTCGTACTGATTCAGTAGAGACATCAGCAG
>JBCCOX010000427.1:0-4809 GCA_039025155.1 Deinococcota bacterium
CGCAGGTGAACACAGTATTTATGCAGATATCATTGTGGCAGCTACCGGGGCGGCGCTACGCCTTAAAGAACTATCCCTTGTACAAGACGCCGCCCGCATGCACCGCGGACCAGTTTTAACTCAGGGTCCACACAAGCACTTGCCTATCTTGGCACAGATGCCTTTGGGGGCTTGGAAGAACCTACCTTCGTTTTTTCCCATGGGCGCGTACGCGCGGAGTTTAGCTGGCCTAGGCACAAATAGTTTAGCCAGTGCAACCGTGTATTTGCCGTTGGTACTCGAGCAACTACTTGCGCGTGATAGCAGGCTAAGTTGATGTCCTCGGCTCTAATGTTGATCTTATCTCCAAAGATGTACAAAGGTTGAAATTCATGCTCAGGATTTGCAAATAGTCATTTGACGCGGCGCTATCAGAGAGGGTAGACGCTTTTTAGTCGTAGTTAGGAAAGGGGGCATCCAACAAGAAAAGATTTTATGAGATGCAATGTGTATCGTGAACATCCTGGCGGCAGTAGCGTACACAATTATTAAACATATTTAAGTAAGTTCATATATTTCAAAGGGAGGAATTTATGGCTTTACCTGTAACCGTTTTGTCCGGCTATTTAGGCGCTGGCAAAACTACCTTACTCAACCACTTACTGCACCAAAACCAAGGCAAACGCCTCGCTGTAATCGTGAACGATATGAGCGATATCAACATCGATGCACTGCACGTTAAACAAGAGGGCGCCCTCAACCACCGCGAAGCCAGTTTGGTGGAGTTAAGCAACGGCTGCATCTGTTGTACCTTGCGGGAGGACTTGCTCGAGGAAGTCAGTCAACTAGCTCGGGCTGGGCGGTTTGACTACCTCCTCATTGAATCTTCGGGCATTTCGGAACCACTCCCAGTGGCGCAAACCTTTTCATTTGAGGATACCTTGGGCCATTCGCTAAGTGATTTTGCGCGTTTAGACACGATGGTTACCGTGGTAGACGCACCCAACTTTTTTACCGACTACCTCACCTCGCAAGACTTACAGTCGCTTGGGCAAGCTGTCAGTGATGTTGACCAACGCACGGTTACTGACTTGCTGGTGGAGCAAGTTGAATTTAGCAATGTCATCATCATCAACAAGAGCGACCTCGTGACAGAAGACGATCTAGGGCAACTTAAAGCCGTTGTACGCGAGCTTAACCCCAACGCGCGTATTCTCACGGCAAGTCATGGGAAAGTCAGCCCAGACACGGTGATGAACACGGGCCTGTTTGACCTCGAGCAGGCCGCTAACACAGCTGCTTGGCAAGAGGAACTGGCTACCGAGCACACGCCTGAAACTGAAGAGTACGGCATTGGCCACATAAGTTTTCGGGCGCGTAAGCCGTTTCACCCTGAGCGCCTATATGCAGCGCTTAGTGACAGCGAGCTTATGCGCGGCGTGATTCGTTCCAAAGGCTTTTTTTGGCTGGCAACACGCCCCGCGCACGTACTGCTGTGGTCGCAAGCTGGGCAGGTTTTGGGCATTGAACCCGCTGGCTTGTGGTGGGCTGCCTCCAATACGACGCCCGACCCGCAAGATGAGACCGCTGTTGAATGGGATGACACTTGGGGCGACCGCTGCCAGCAGCTTGTGTTTATTGGGCAGCAGCTCGAGCCCGAGCAAATCACCCAAATACTCAATGATTGCCTACTTACCGACGCTGAAATTGAGGCGGGCGCAGCTAGCTGGACGGAGTGGCAGGACCCGTTTCCGCACTTTGCGGCTGTGTAAGACGCGAGATTAGTTAGCTCAGCCAATTGCAAATAGCCCAACCTGTAGTAGTCTCGAAACAGACATCGCACAAGTTGGGTAGATTGATTGCCTAATAGATAAGTGTAATTGCAAAATATGAGATAAAAATATATTCGCGCAAACGCAAGTCGGTTGTAGGTGAGTTGTGACAATCAAAATCCCTGCTAAATTACAAGACTCTTGTGATGTCATAGGGTGTTTTTATGACACTCTATGACAAAATATTAGAAGTTATATTAGTAGGGCTTTTTTTGGCTGCCTGCATGATTGCTGCACCTGCACTTTCTATTCACAACGGCATTTTAGGCGAGACTTTGCCCCCCTCTTTTGACCGTTTGACTAACTATCTAGACTCTCAGTTCACGATCTTCTTTCTGATTTCCTTAGCATTCAATTGCACTTTTCTCAAATTAAAAAAAGGCTTCCTCTTCCTCAACGGCTTCCTTGGAATTGTATTAACCTCTTTTTTCGACTTGTTTCTTTATATTTTTTATATTTTATCTAGTCTTATTTGGTCAGCTTTTGTTTTTAGCTATGGTGTTTTTACTTTACTTATCTCTTGCTTTATCTTTGGCACAGTTCGCGTTGCCTTCACTACATTTTTGCCTCTTAAACGATCAGAAAATTTCATAGGGCTTTATCCTATCTCGCTCGTCATTTTGCTTTTGCTTTTTTTAGTCTGACTTTATTGCTTACAGCTTTTACATATGTATGTGATCACACGGATTATGTTTGATGGACAGAAGTGCCTTTCTCAAAGAACTTAAAGCAACCTTCCCAAATTTACGGGAGGCTGTTAATGCTCAGCAGGGGTTGCTTTGCTTTGAGTTAGGCGAGTTACGTAAGTTCACTCAACAGGCAATGCATCGCGGTGAGCGTGAGGCTGTAGCGCAAGCTTTTACGTTGGTTACGCGCTTCTATACTCAAGCTAAGCCCAAACTACAGAACATGATTGATGTTTGCTTTGTTGAAGATTTGGAGTTTGACAAACGTCAACGTTGGGCATGGGAGCTTTTGCCAGACGTATTGCAATCTCTTTATATAGCCTTTCACGGGAAGGCTGGCTCGAGGCGGTCATAGCTTCTACGCTTGACCTACACAAGCAGCATCACCATCCCACACCTCAAAACTCACCAGCAGGTATCATGAGCTATGGCGTTAAAAGGTGAAGGCAAAGGGCCACTGCCACCCCTCCTAGAACAATATGTTGACCTCTGCGCGCAGTACCCGGACTACTTGCTGCTGTTTCAAGTTGGCGACTTTTATGAGACCTTTGGCGAAGACGCTGAGCGGCTCGCGCGGCTCATTGACATTGTCCTCACCCGTAAAACCAGCAAAGACTTTGTGACGCCCATGGCGGGTATCCCGCTCAAGAGTGCTGATACGTACATCGAAAAACTACTGGCTAAAGGTATTCGCGTAGCAGTGGCTGACCAAGTGGGCAACCCTAAAGTAGAAGGTCTGGTTAACCGCGACATCAGCCAACTAATTACGCCGGGCACAGTTACCGAAGCACGCTTACTCAAGCCAGATGCCAACTATTTAGCCGCCATTGCCACCGGGGATGGTTATGGTGTAGCGCTCCTAGATGTCAGTACGGGTGAGTTTCGAGCAGCCCATGTTTATGCGGTATCGAGCCTCTACGACGAACTGCGCCGCTACCACCCGGCTGAGGTGTTACTTTCACCTGAGTTATATAACCAAGAAGCATTTCGAGAGGCGTTTAGTAAACGCTTTCCCGTAATGGTCTCGAGCGGGCGCTTTGAGTTAGATACGGCGAAAGAGGTTTTGCTCGAGCAATTTGGTGAACATCACCTAGCTAGCCAGCAGACAGATGCTGTCTCGAGGGCGGCTGGGGCAGTTCTTTCTTACGCGCTGGAAACGCAACGCGGGCAGTTGCCCCAAGTGACGAAGCTTGAGCGCTACGACCCAAGTAGCTACATGCAGCTTGGCGAGGTGGCACTTACGACGCTCGAGATTTTTGAAAGCCAACGCGGCACACGTGAGCAAAGTTTGTTTGCCGTGCTAGATGATACCCGTACCGCCCCAGGGCGGCGCTTGCTCAATGCGTGGTTACGCCATCCGCTACTTGATGCTAGTCAAATTAACAAACGGCTGGATGCCGTCAGCGTCTTTGTCCACGATGGCGTCTTGCGAGCAGATGTACGCCGCGACCTCTACAAGATGCACGACCTTGCACGGATTGCCAGCCGTCTAGCAGCAGGTCGGGCGAGTGCGCGGGATTTGGTAGCGCTAGCGAGGAGTTTACGACTCATTCCCCACTTACAAACGCTCTTGACAGCGCGCCCAGAACCTGTCTTACAAGCATTACTTGCTCGTCTTGATGGCCTCACCGACATTCACGATCAGGTGAGTGCCGCCCTGGTTGATGACCCACCGCTCAAAATTACCGAAGGCGGGCTTATTAAAGATGGTGTGGATGATGTGCTCGATGACCTGCGCCACAGCGCTGAGAGTGGGCGCGCGTTTATTGCAGCATTGGAAGCCAGCGAACGCGAGCGAACCGGCATTCCTACGCTCAAGGTAGGCTTTAACGGCGTGTTTGGCTATTATTTTGAGGTGACGCGCCCGTATTACGACGACGTACCCGACGACTACCACGCGCTGCAAACCCTTAAAGACCGGCAGCGCTATGTGCGGGCGGATTTGCGTGATAAAGAGCGCGAAATTAGCCGCGCTGAAGTTGCCGCCCAGTCACGTGAGTATGAAGTCTTTCAGGCTTTACGTGAGGTTCTTATTCACCGCGCTAGCGACGTGCGCGATGTCAGTGACGCCCTCGCTGAGCTAGATGTTTATACGGCACTAGCGGAGGTGGCTGCTAACAACCACTACTGCCGTCCCGACTTTGGGGAAATGCTTGAGATTCATGCAGGTCGCCATCCAGTTGTCGAGCGATATCACAGCTTCATTGCCAACGACTTGCAATTGTCGGCTGACGCCCGTCTAGTGATGCTCACAGGGCCAAATATGTCAGGCAAAAGTACCTTTTTGCGGCAAAACGCACTTATTGCGTTAC
>JBCCOX010000428.1:0-4804 GCA_039025155.1 Deinococcota bacterium
AAACGCTTTTTACTAAGTCGTCGCAACGGGTTTTACTTGGCTGTTGTAGAAGAAGGTCAGCTCCAAGCGGGGGATGCCATTGAACGCCTAACCCATAGCAACTCCAAGATTCGTGTGAGCGACATTGTACGGCTTTATGCTTTTGACAAAACCGACTGGACAACCATGCAGCGCGCAGTAGAGGTCGAAGCCTTGCCTGAGAGTTGGCGGGTATATTTTCAGGAGAGACTCGAGAAACACCAACAAGTCTAGACACTGCATTGAGAAACACAGTTCTGCCAATGATTGCCATTTAACGTCTGAGGTTCGATAGCACTAGGCTAGCTCAACGTCTGCTTGTGCATGTCGTGGTTAATGTGCTGGTACATCGCCACCGTGTACGCCTCGGGGTTGCTGCCGAGTTCCTCCGCTAGAATAGTTTGGCAACGTTCAAACGCACTTAACGCACTTTCGTACTGGCGGCTTTTCCAATGCACAAACATAAGCTGGCGGTGGGCACGTTCTTGCCACGGCTCGAGCGCTAACCAACGCTCGACATAGCGCAAGGCCCGCTCCGGTTGATGCTGCTCGAGGTAGTAATCGGTAATCCCCCGCACCACTTCATTGTGCGCGTCTTGCCATTTGCTGCGGGTGTGCTCGAGCCACAAATGCCATGCGTCAGACCCTTCAAAGGTGGCATCTTCTAAAAATTGCCCCCGGTAGAGCATGCTGGCTTGTTCTAGTGCGTCAATGTCTTTGGTTTGGGCAAGTTGCCGGAAGTGCGCCGTATCCCAGTGAACGGCATCTCGGTTCAAGCGTACGCTCGAGCGGGTAATCATCAGCAAATCTGGCACTTGTTGCCGCAAGCGGGTGAGCATGGTTCTAAAACTGCTGCTGACGTTGGTGGCTTCGTCTTCACGCCACAACAAGTTCACGAGGGTTGCTCTGGGAATTTCGATGTCTTGCTCTAACAAATACCCCATTAATGCCAACGCGCGGCTAGCCCCTAGACGCAGTTCACGGTTGCCCGCAAGCACGTGAGATGAGCCTAGCAAATAACCTTTGTGCTGCTCCGAATCTGTGGCTGAACGCGGCTTGCGCGTACGTCCTGACAAGGTGATAGGACGCTGACGCACTGTAGATGACTCATGTTTGTGTGGATTTATATCTTGTAGAGAAGCACTGCGGGTGCTGCTGACGCCATCAGCTCGTTCAGAATTATGTGTTCGCGGGCGCGCCATGTGACGCAACCGCTGCACATGCTGATGCACCAACGCAAGCAATTCTGCTTTGTTAATCGGCGCACGCAAACAGGCAAGCGCACCTGCCTCGAGCCCAGCAACACGCAGGCTAGGCGTATCTTCATCATCCAGGAGAATGATCGTGGCTGTTTTGCTAACTGCCAAAATGTCATGACAGGTTTGTGCTAAAAGTGTCTCGAGAGATGCTTGCTGCGTCGGCGGGGCTGCCGTCCTTGCTGCCGACTTGGTAAGTGAGATTGGTGGCACCGCAATAAGGACCAGCAGAGGTGATGACGGCACACTATCTCTAAGTTGCTGCTGTACCTCAGTAGGCTTACTAGCAACCTGTACTGAATAGCTAGCAAGCCAAGACGTAAGCGTGCGAAGCCTTAGCGTATCGTCATCTATAATCATACAAACCACATCAGGAACAGGGTTTGTTGGCTGAGTACGAGTATCACTCAAAGTGTTTAGAGTTTAGCATGTGACTTTGTAGCGTTTTGTAGCGTTTCTACCCTTATCATTCTTAGTGTTGATGAGCTGACTCGTGATGAACATCATGCAACCCTTTCAACGTTGCTGCATCACACTGCGACTTCTTACTACGCGCACCTTGCATTACGTCATCTTATACTTACACTTTATTGCGCTATCTTACACTCTCTTGCTTTACGCATCGTCGCACCACGTCATCACCTAGCAGCCTTCGGCATCGTCTTTCTTGGCTTGTTTTTATAAACAGGTTAGGCGTTACGAGCCAGCTCTTCCAACCTTAATTTGTTTCCCCTTCTACTTCCTTCCAAGTGTTTGGCGAAGCGTTTCAGGCGCGCTTCGCCATCTTTTTTTGAGCGTGTTTAGGTTTTTGTTGATGATGTTCGATGCAATATCTACAGCAATTCCAGGATACGTTCCCCCACACTGAGCGGGTCTGTTTAGACTCGCCTAGCTCGCATCCTACGTTGCAGGGGCAACTCCAAATGGAAATGCCACTAGCAAAAGCGGCTGGCTTGATTCATTCTTGAGGTAGATACTTGTGCGAGTTAGATACATTTGTAAGGGTGTCGTAAAAATGAATTTCATTGAACCTCAAACATTAATGGTAAAAACCCCACCAAGTTTGATGCTGCGGTGATGTCTGCTCGAGCCTTATGATGCTAGCTCGAGACACAGTTGATGGCGACATCACACATCAAGTAGCCCCTTCCAACCTCATCTAAGTGAGCTAACAAGCTTGGCAGGCATATACGTCATCGCGTACAATCATCCATACCGCAAACAGCAAACTTGTCTGCATGAAGTTGGTAAAGGAGATACACGATGACCATGACCGCAACACGCTTACTTAACTATGTAGATGGCGAGTGGCAACGCTCAGCCAGTAGTGATGTTTTAGAGGTTAAAAACCCTGCAACCAGTGAAACCCTTGCCGAGGTTCCACTTAGCCCCGCAGAAGAAGTGGATAGCGCCGTTCAAGCAGGGCAAGCCGCCTTTGAAGACTGGCGGCAAACGCCCGTTACTGACCGGATTCAACCCCTCTTCAAACTCAAAGGTTTACTTGAGGATAATCTCGAGGACCTCGCCAAAATCATCACCGACGAGTGTGGCAAAACTTATCAAGAAAGCCTAGGCGAAATTCGCCGTGGCATTGAGAATGTGGAGGTTGCCTGCGGCACGCCCATGCTCATACAGGGCCACAACAATGAAGACATCGCCAGAGGCATAGACGAACACATGTTCCGCCAGCCGCTAGGTGTGGTCGCAGCCATTACCCCGTTTAACTTTCCCGCCATGATTCCGCTGTGGTTCATGCCTTACGCGGTGGCAACCGGCAACAGTTTTTTGCTTAAACCCAGCGAAAAAGTTTCTATGAGCAGCCAAAAATTGTTCGAGCTATTTGAGCAAGCAGGGTTTCCTAAAGGTGTCGTGCAACTCATTAACGGTGGTAAAGATACTGTCAACGCCATTCTTGATCATCCAGATGTTCGCGCGATTAGCTTTGTGGGCTCAACGCCTGTTGCCAAGTACATCTACAGCCGTGCAACTGCCAACGGCAAACGGGCTCAGTGCCAAGGGGGTGCCAAAAACCCGGCGGTTATTTTGCCAGATGCCGACATGGAGATGACCTCACGCATTTTGGCAGATTCAGCTTTTGGCTGCGCTGGTCAGCGCTGTTTGGCAACCTCAGTGGCGGTCACCGTGGGGGATGCCAAACACGAGTTTAGCGAGCGCATTGCCGACGCCGCTACCAGCCGCAACGTGGGCTACGGCATGAACGATGGCGTCACCATGGGACCCGTTATTTCTGGGGAAAGTAAAAGCCGCATTGAAGGCCTTGTCCAAACGGGTTTAAACGAAGGTGCGAACGCCCGTGTAGACGGCCGCAACCCTGCTGTAAGTGGCTATGAAAGCGGCTTTTTTATTAGCCCCACCGTGTTAGAAAACGTTGATCCCAAAAGTACCGTGGCCACCACTGAAATTTTTGGCCCGGTACTCAGCATGATTCACGTGGACAACGTTGAAGATGCCATCAAGGTCGTAAACGACCGTCCCTTTGGCAACCAAGCCTGTTTGTTCACCAGTAGTGGTGCGGCAGCACGTCGCTTTCGCTATGCAGTTAAAGCCGGTAACGTTGGCATCAATTTAGGTGTGGCAGCACCGATGGCGTTTTTCCCGTTTAGTGGTTGGCGCGAAAGCTTTTTTGGCGACTTACACGCCCAAGGTCGGCACGGTATTGAGTTTTACACCGAGACCAAAGTTGTTGTGGAACGCTGGCCAAAAGACTGGAGCCGTGTTTTTTAAGGTTGGCGAACAACCTCACCATAGCCTTGAACCACAGGACCTGCGTTCTGTGGTTTTTTGCTGGTTTTTCTTGCTGCAGCACGCAAATGGGCAACCATCACGCGATTAGCAGTCCCCCATGACGTTGATACACTTAGCGCCATCAAATGTGTGCTCCATACCACCACCATTGATGATCGCATTGGGTGGAATTGAAATGATCTCCCCTTCTCTTATCTCTAGGTACAACCTGTGACGCTTTAATAATCTGTAACAGCAATTCTACAAAGTGCTGTGGGCATCATATTCCGGTTCATTCCCGACGGAATAAACACCCTAGAGTTTATGCAGTGTTCAATTGGAATCCGTATCATACGAAATCCGCTTATATCTCGAATAATGCCTAAAGGCATCATCTCGTCCAGTGCGGATTTCGTAGCTTATCTTACCTGCTCTGGCAGGGGTTGATTCCCGAAGGAATCAACCGGATTTGCTATCAAACACTAAAGCCTAACTCTTGAACACGTGCCATTAACTCCATGCGTCCGTGGACGCCAAATTTGCCGTAAATGTTGCGTGTATGAGTTTTGATGGTATTGACGCTCACGTTTAGCTCTTGGGCAATGCGCTTGTTGGAAAGCCCAGCCAGTAAACAGCGCAAGACGGTTTCTTCCCGCTCGCTCAAGGGCTCGAGCAAGCCGCTAGGTAGCTGCATAGAAACATCGCCACCATGTTTCTGCAAGGCATCTAAGAGGTGTGCCCGGTAACTTTGCAACTTGGGGTCAGTTAGCTCGAGCTGCTCTAGC
>JBCCOX010000429.1:0-4802 GCA_039025155.1 Deinococcota bacterium
CAAGCCCCTATTTTAGGAGGTAATACCCATGAAAAAAATTCTTTTTACTCTAAGCCTTGTCCTATTTATTGGACTTGCTAGCGCCCAACCCATGCAGTATTGGAAATTTGGTGCACCCGAAGAACCCGCCAACGTGGCCCTAGCAGGCTGGGTTGATCAATGGAACGCTGAAAACCCCGATACACCGTTTGAAGCCCGTTTTTTTCCCTTTGGCGAGTACGCTAGTGGCACGCCCCTGGTGACCGCTTTTGCCTCTGGGTCTGGCCCTGATGTCTTTTGGGCATCACCAGGAACGTTTATGCAGTTTGCCCGCAGCGGGATAGCAGCAGATTTGTCCGACCTCTTTACCGATGACGTGCGGGCAGACTTTTTGCCAGCAGCACTCGAGGCTGTGACTGTGGACGGCGTACCTGTCGCCATGCCCTTTGAGCAAGAACCTGTGGCGCTGTTTTACAACATTGACTTGCTCGAGCAAGTTGGCTTAGATGTGCCTCAAACCTGGGATGAGCTACTTGCTGCCGCCGAAGTCCTAGACGCTGCCGACATCATCCCTGTGGTGATTGAAACGCCACCTGGTCCCTACCAAAACTTCACCTGGTATCCCTTCTTGTGGCAAAACGGTGGCGACGCTGCTGATAGCGCCCTGACCGAAGCCACCTTTGACACCCCCGAAGCTGCCGAAGCCCTCGACTTGTGGCGCACCCTCATTCAAGATGGCTATGCCCCGCGCACCGCACCCGACTGCACCTGTAACATCGCCAGTACCCCCTTTGCTAGTGGAGAAGCTGCCATGCAAGTAGTGGGTATGTGGGCCATTGGTGTGCTCAACAGCGAATTTCCAGACATCAACTACGGTGTGACCCACTTGCCCACCCCCACAGGTGAAGACCCGGTAACGGTTTACGGCGGTTGGACCCAAATGGTCAATGCCCGCAGTGAAAACTTAGATGCCGCCAAAGCGTTTACTGCTTGGATGTGGTCCCAAGACACCGAACGCCCCGTGGAGTGGGTGACGGTGATTAACTCCAAGTTTAGCCCGCGCCTGTCGGTGACCGAAGCCGCCGCTGAATACTACGACCAAGAACACTTAAACACCTTCCGCGACATCATTTTGCCAACAGCTAGAGCTGAACCCCGCTACCCTGCCGAGATGGTGCAAATCATTGGTGACGCCCTGCAAGCCTCGATGTTCCGTAATACCCCAGGTGAGCAAACAGCCGCCGATGCCCAACGTCAGCTCGAGCGCTTCTTACAGTCTTACTAAGTAGGCTGAGGTGTGTTTTGGGGAGTTTATGAGCACACCTCACCCCTCAAACTCGTGTTAGGTTGCTATGGATAATTTTGAAAAGACCGCGCTAGGTTCAGCACAAGTAGAACGTCCTAGGGCAAAAAAGCGAGCAAGCTACCGCTCGAGCCGTCGCCGCAGCGAAGCCATTACAGGCTATCTCTTTTTGCTACCGGATGCACTCGGTCTCTTTGTCTTTGTCATCGTGCCCATTGGTTACGCTTTTTTTATTAGTTTGCATGACTGGAACGCACTATCGCCCATGCGCTGGACAGGTTTTGATAACTACGTTGACCTGTGGTACGACCGCCGTTTTTGGTCGTCACTGCGCATTACCGGGCTTTACACCATCATTTATGTGCCGCTGCTCTACGCCATCTCGCTTGGTCTAGCCCTCTTGGTGAATCAACGCTTGCCGCTGATGAACTTTTTCCGCACCATCTTTTTTATCCCGGTAGTGCTCAGTCTGGTGGTGTCCTCGCTGATGTGGAAGTACATCTTTGATGAGCGTGTAGGGCTCTTAAATTATGTCATCGGCTTAGTGGGAATTGAACCGCAAGCTTGGCTTGGCTCGGTTGAGTTAGCCCTGCCTTCGATTATTATTGTCAGCATTTGGATTCAGATGGGCTATTTTATGGTGATTTTTGTAGCAGGCTTACAAGACATCTCAGCCTTGTTCTACGATGCTGCCAAAATCGACGGAGCTAACCACTGGCAGCAGTTTTGGCGCATCACGCTACCGCTACTTCGCCCCACCAGTCTTTTTGTAGTGGTCATTTCGCTCATTGGTTCGTTTCAAGTATTTGACCAAATTTGGGTCATGACTAGGGGCGGCCCTGCAGACGCTACCCAGGTCACAGTGGTCTATATTTACCAGCAAGCGTTCCAGTTTTTTAACCTTGGCTATGGCAGTGCCATGGCGTTTGCACTCTTTATCGTCATCATGGTGTTTAGTCTGGTGCAGTTTCGCGTCTTTAGGTCGGTGGATTAGATGGTACATGCCCAAAAACCCTTACGAAAAACACCCCAAACATCACAGCGTGCTCGCGCCAAACTTAGTATCGGCACGCTGCTTACCTACGCCTTGTGCTTCGTGATGGCCATCATCACGGTATTTCCGTTTATTTGGATGGTGCTTGGCTCACTCAAAACTGCGGCTGAAGCGGCCCAGTATCCACCGACGTTTTTTCCTACTGAGGTTGCCTGGAGCAACTACGTAGAGGTCTTTACCTCCACTGATTTTTTGCGCTATATCTTTAACTCGTTTTTTGTAGCGTCGGTGGTGACCTTTGTGGCGCTCATTTTCCATGCGATGGCAGCTTATTCACTGGCACGGCTACGCTTTCCGGGGCGCAACGGGCTGTTTGTCATCATTATCTCTACGCTGATGGTGCCGTTTTCCATTACGCTCATTCCCAGTTTCATCATTGTGCGCAGTCTTGGCTGGTTTGATACCTACGCTGCCTTGATTGTGCCAGCCATTTTTAATGCCTTTGGGATATTTCTCTTGCGGCAGTTCTATCTGGGCATCCCCAGAGATTTAGAAGAAGCTGCCCTGCTAGATGGCGACACGCCTGCAGGCATTTTTTGGCATGTTGCCCTGCCACTGAGCCGGCCCATTTTGGCGACGTTAGCCGTCTTCTTTTGGCTTGCCAATTGGAACAACTACCTGTGGCCGCTTATTGTCACTCAGTCGCCTGAAATGCGCGTCATTCAGGTGGGGATTGCCTCGTTTGCTGGCGAGTACTCGACTCAGTGGCAGCTTATTATGGCTGGCTCGACCATTGCCGCTATTCCAGGACTAATCCTCTACATCTTTATGCAGCGCTATTTGATCGAGGGTATCAAGCTTTCAGGGCTTAAGTAGGGAGATGACATGATACGTCAGCAACAGATTTATCTGTTAGCCGTTGTATGGATGAGCTTGTTGATGTTGACTGTGCACGCGCAAGACACAGACCCACCTAGTATGACGCTAAGCGTTAAAAAAATTGCCACTCTCACCGGGCCAGATGCCACCAGTAGTACCCAAGATATAGACATTTGTGGGACAGACCTGGGTACTATGACCGAAGTTGACGGCAGTATTTATGTGGCCTTTGGCGATACCTTTGGCTTTAGGGATGGTAATTGCCCCCGTTTTGGTCCCAATTGGCGCTCCAACGTGTTGGGCATGACCCAAGATACTGACCCTAGTGACGGTGTGGTGTGGGCGAACTGGCTGACTGACGAGTCAGGCACTGCTATCGCCATGAGTGACGGTGCTCACGACGCAGCCTTCACAGGAGAACAAACACGTATCCCCACGGCCATGGTGACGGTGGGCGAGCAGCTTTATTTGCATTACATGTCAGTCTATGGGTTTTCCAATAAGGGTGGCGTCTGGCTTTGTAACTATTCGCGCTTTATTTACTCGGATGATGCAGGTGAAAGTTGGACTGAAAGCAGCAACTTTGCTAGCCACGGTGATGGCTTTAACATGCTGGCACTAAGCCACCAAGCAGGGCAAGGCAACGAAGACAGACGCTATGTTTACGCCATCGGCACGCCCTGTGGTCGCTTCGGCGGTGCAAGAGTGGCACGGGTTTTGGCGGGTGACATCCTCACCATCTCAGCCTGGGAATACTTTGATGGCAATGGCTGGAGTAACCACCGCCTAGACGCGGTTGAAGTCATCAAACCCAACGTGGGCGAAGGCTCGCTAGTGTGGAATGCGGGGTTAGACCGCTGGATGTACAGCTATTTGAACGAAGCCACTGCAGCCATTGAACTACGTCTGTCAGAAACGCCGTGGGGACCGTGGGATGAGGTTTATACGCTGGCTCGAGCCACAACCTACCCCGCGCTCTATGGTGCCTACATGACGCCAAGCTGGCTCAGCGACGATGGCAAAACCTTCTACTTCATTATGAGTCAATTTGGTCCGTACAACACCTATGTAATGGAGGCGAGGTTTGAGTGAGGAAAAGCGGTCAGCAGTCAGCTTGTAGCCATTTGCTGAAATCCTTGTTGCATAACACAATCATGCCCAACCGTAGCAAACATCACCTCAAAGAAACCTGCACAGCAGCGTCACCAACAACAAAATAACGATCAGAAATTTTCAATCACCTTTCTTCAGGAGTCTTCCATGAGTCCATTTTTAAATAACTTAGTCGCTAAGAGGCGTACCGATGATCAGTAACGCAGGACTTTCACCGTTACGCGGGCTTGCCAAATTACGACAGGTTAGAACGCGCCGTTTTTCCAGCTATGACCGCACCGGCGGCAACGATGACCGCCTTCATATTCAACCGGGTGAAACCATCACCATCGCGGAAACAACCGGTGCGGGCGTCATCACCCATATTTGGGTCACAATTGCTTGTGATAGCCAGCATTACCTTCGCAAAATCATCTTGCGGGCCTACTGGGACGGCGAAGACACACCGAGTATTGAGTGTCCTATTGGCGATTTTTTTGGCATGGGTCATGCGCGTACCAGTAACTTTTCAAGCTTGCCCCTGCAAAGCAGTCC
>JBCCOX010000430.1:0-4783 GCA_039025155.1 Deinococcota bacterium
CAATAAAGTCAAGCTCGCCTTTGAACATGCCCTCTCTTTCGGTCTACCTTCTCCTTAAACCTGTCCAGAGTATTGAAACTATCAACAAAACATAAAATGGCTCTACGCTCATGCTTGTTATTAGCTGTAAGCTTCCCAAGGCCTGTCTGACAAAAGTAATTTTAGACATCATTGAGCCACATCAATCAATACAGGTGACATCCTACACGGTAGTTGAGGCCATCCGTAAGACGATAAAAAGATACTTTAAGAACTTTTTTAACTTTCCAAACCCAAACAAAGACGATACTGACAATGCATGACAGTAGAATGTTACATTAAGGTGATTGTAAATACCTCAGATGCTAAACGATTAAGGAAAAAGGATGCAATTGTGCACAGCGATCTTATGACAACCACTAAGCTTACACAGTGCTTACATCAGCATAGACTAGACAAATCTCAATAATGTTTTTAGGCTAGTATTGTGACTGAAAAACAAGAGACTATGCTCACTATGTTTCTTACGGTTGTGTGTCTGGGACTAGCAAGCTTGAACATTATCCCGCGTTTACACAGCCGCCCGAGGGTGCTAGACACAGTACAAGATAGTGTACAAGTGGCCGTTCAAGGTGAGGTGATCAGCCCCGGTGTGTACACACTTGCGTGGGGTGCTACAGTCAGTGATCTTGTCACAGCAGCAGGCGGTCTAACTCGTGATGCTGACCCAGCACTCGTTAATTTAGCGGCAGTTCTGGATGCCAGCTCGAGCATCTTCATTCCTAGTGTGCAAACCAGTAGCGGCGACAGACGCATTAGTATTAACAATTCAACGCCAGACGACCTCGAACGCTTACCCGGCATTGGCCCAGCACTCGCCGGGCGCATTGTCGCAGCACGTCCGTTTAGCACCATTGATGAGCTTTTGCGCGTGTCTGGTATTGGTGAACGTACGCTAGAACGCTTGCGACCACTCGTAACCCTTTAAGATGGCAAGCTCAACTAGAACACAACTTATATCTCATCAGGTAATGGCACCTTCCCAGTTACCTGTTGCCCTTGTTGCGGCTGGCTTTGTCATCAGTGGGATTGTTATTGCGGCGGCATCACTACCTTTTTGGTTAACGTTGTGGGGGCTTGTACGTTTACCTTTTGAGCCACGACGCGCAGTGTGGTTGTGTATCGTTTTGGCACCGCTAGGGTTTATCCGCTTTGATGCGTGGCAGCAGCGCGACAATCCCATAGCACCCTACATCGGTGAAACCATGCAGGTTACAGGTAGAAGTGACGGGCGTTATTTGACAGTACATACGCCAAGTGACTTGCGCGGCGTCAGCGTTGCGTTGTCACCACAAGGTAGTGTTGCCCTAGGGGATGCTGTGTTGGAAGGGGTTTGGCTCGAGCCAGCAGGTAAGCGCAACCCCGGCGGCTTTGACTACGCGATGTTCCTACGCCGCCGCAATGTGCTCGGACAGTTCTTGGTGCAAGAGGTCATTGCAGACGGTGAACGTGTTGGCTTTGTAGGACGGCTCAAGCAGCGCCTTCATGTAGGCGTGACGCGCGGCTTACGACCGGAGGCTGCCGCACTTATGACGGCGATGACCTTGGGTATTCGCAGTGAACTAGGGGACTTACAAGACAGTTTTGCCAAAGCTGGCCTTGCCCATATTCTGGCACTGTCTGGCTTGCACGTGGGCATCTTGATGACAGCACTAGGGTGGGCGCTAAGTTCGGTGGGCATGTGGCGGTATCCGCTACTTATTGGCTTGCTGCTTGGGTTTATGGCCCTTGTTGGGCTGTCACCAAGTATTGTTCGGGCGGGGCTTATGGGCACTGCGGTGCTGGTATCACTTTGGTTAGGTGCTGGGAGAGTACACCCTTGGCAAGCACTAGGTATCGCTGCTACGCTTACCTTACTGGTGTTTCCTGCATGGGTGTTTGATCTGTCGTTTCAGCTTTCGTATTTGGCTGTAGCTGGGATTTTGTTACTTACTGAACCTATTCTCGAGCGCATTCGCAAAGGGGCGACACTCGAGCTACAGCAAGCACGTAACTGGCGTAACCCATCAACGTGGCCGCTGCGCGCACTCATTTACGGAAGCGTGAGTGTCAGCATCGCAGCCCAAGCATTGGCAGTGCCTTTATTACTGCACCACTTTGGCAGGCTACCCTTATTTGCGCCGTTCGTTAACGTTTTGGCTATTCCACTTGCTACACTGCTTGTGCCATTGGGATTTGCGGCTGGACTAGTTGGGCTTATCTTGCCGCCACTTGCTTGGCTCATCAACGTCATCACCCAGCCGCTGGCTAGCTTGCTTATGTTTATTGCCACCACAACAGGCAATCTGCCCCAACTTTACTGGGGAGAAATTTTGCCCATCGGGTTTATTTACTACACCGTGGGCGCACTTGGACTCACGCTAGCTTTACGCAGCGCATTGCGCTGGTGGCGCGGCCTACTCCTTGTATGTGTGGCTATTGTCTGCTCGATGGTGACTGCACCTGCCCAAAGACCCCCCGAGATTGTCTACTTAGACGTGGGTCAGGGTGATAGCGTCCTTATACGTCTTCCCAACCGCACTGAAATTTTAGTAGATGGTGGTGGCAGCCCATTTTCAGATTTTGATGTGGGTCAAAACATCGTTGTGCCTGCGCTGCGGGCTATGGGCGTGGATGAACTCGAGCTGGTGATTGCCAGCCACGCAGACACCGACCACATTGAAGGCCTCAGCAGTGTGCTAGCAGAGATACCTACCCAGCAGCTGATATTAGGCGTTGATGCCACAGGTGACCCTGTGTATGACACCCTGCTACGCAGCGCCAGACGACACCGCGTTGACACACGTCACGTACGCCGTGGTGAACACATCAGCTTAGGAGACGCGCGGCTAGACTTCCTCAGCCCGCCTGTTATTCCTTATGCCAACGACAACGACAATTCGCTAGTCTTCGTGCTGTCTTACCAAGAACAGCCTAAAGCGCTGTTTTTAGGTGATGTGAGCACCAATGTTGAAGCGCAACTTGCCTTCCCAGACGTGGATATTGTCATGGTGGGGCATCATGGCTCGAGCACCTCGACCTCAGCAGCACTGCTAGCCGCCACGAGCCCGCAGACAGCCGTTATTTCTTATGGCCGTAATAGCTTTGGGCATCCGCATCCAGATGTGATTGCACGGCTTCATGCAGTTGGCACACACATTTACGAAACTTACCGTGATGGGGCAGTTCGTGTACCGCTCGAGTAATGCCCGCTCAGTAATGAGTATGTGCTCGAGCCTAGTTTAAAGCGAAATTAGCTTTCGCTACTTGGCTCTTCACTTGCTGCAGGCTCTGCAGCGGGCGCAGCAGGTGGTACAGCTTCAGCCTCAGTTCCGGTTGTTGCAGCCGTAACAGGTGGTGCTGATGATTTGCGGCTTTGCTGTTGGAAAAGGCGCACAATAGCGTAGACAGCACCCGCCAAAATAGCCACTGGCAAAATCCAACGCAGGACCCACCAGAGCAGTCCAGCAAGACCTTGGAGGAGCCAACCAACTAAGCCAAGGAGCCAACCACCAATCCAAAGGAGTGCTGTACCCACAAGAAGCGCAATTAAGCCAAACGCAACAAGTTCTAAGATTTCTTGGAAAGATCTCTTCATATCTGGCAGTATAACAAGTTCTGTCTTTGAGATACACGGGTTATTGTGCCATGTTGAATCTAAGCTGCTTGGCAAGCCTTGCTGAAAGGGCTTTGAACAGGCTCAATTGGTATTAGTTAACGACTACCCATCAGGCCAAATTGCTGCCGTTAGCTAGCAGTCAACGCTGTCGTAATCTACGCAAGCTAAGCACAATCGCAGATTAACGTTGCTTCTCGTAGCATCTAACGTCTTTGCATCTAACGTCTTTGCATCTAACGTCTTTGCATCTAACGTCTTTGCATCTAGTGTCTTTGTAAAATGGATGTTATCTACAACTCAATATCATCTTGATCACATCACACAAAACACCGTTTCGGATAAAAGTTATTTTGAGGCATTTAAGGCGTATGCTGATGTACAGCAGGCATAGATATGTTGACCGTTTTTGTCAACAAGCCTGCATAGATACATTTATGTCAGTAAACCTTTATGAATCACCCTGCCCCGAGGTCATATGTCAGCACCATCTTCCAAACTTTCTAAAGCACAAACCCTAACCTTAACACTGGAAAAAATGGTACACGGCGGTAAAACCTTGGCACGGCGTGATGCGGGTAGCAGCGCAGGACAAGTTGTGCTCGTCCGTGGCGGCTTACCCGGCGAGCAGGTGCGCGCGCAGGTAGGCCAAATGTCTGGCGTCTTGCAAGGTGAGGTTATTGAGGTACTCCAAGCTCACCCAAAGCGCATTCCTGCCAGCGCACATCCCGGTCTGGATTACAGTTTTATGCCTTACGAGCTACAACTTGACATCAAACAGCAAGTTGTCATGGATACGCTCGAGCGAAGCCAGCGCAGTGCAGGTGCGGCGGCAACAACCCTCAAACCCATCCCGGAGGTTATGCCTGCACCGCAGCAGTGGCACTACCGTCATGGTGTCCAACCTGCTTATCTGGCAGAGCAGGGTTTGGGTTACCGCAGCTCGAGCAGTCACAACACTCAGGTTCTAACTCACGATCCCGTTGCGCATAAAAGCATCAACCGCGTTTGGAAGCTTTTTAATGACCTCCCTAAAGGTGTCCGCGAAGTTGTCTTTCGCTGTAATGCTGAAGCTGAGGTGCTCGCGTGTTTGGTGGCAAGTGGCTCGAGCAAGCACTACCTAAACATGGCTCACGAGCTTGTCCGCCA
>JBCCOX010000431.1:0-4780 GCA_039025155.1 Deinococcota bacterium
CCCTTTAGCTGACGCATCACTCAACCAACTCTACGACAAGCTTTATGACATCTACCTAGAACCGCACATTCAGCAACCCACCTTTGTGATGAACCATCCGCTGGCGATTAGTCCTTTAGCCAAAGCGCACCGTGAACGTCCCGGGTTAGTGGAGCGTTTTGAACCTGTGTGTATGGGCATGGAGCTAGGCAACGCATTTAGTGAGCTCAACGATCCCCTCGATCAGCGGGCCCGCTTTGAAGCGCAACAAGCGTTGCGGGATGCTGGCGACGACGAAGCCCACGCACTGGATGAAGATTTTTTGACGGCGCTCGAATACGGTATGCCCCCCACGGGTGGCTTGGGATTGGGCATTGACCGCCTCGCCATGTTTCTGGCAGATGTTCCCAGCATCCGCGATGTGATTTTGTTTCCGCTGTTGCGCCCTGAACAGTAGGGTTGACGCACTTGAGGGTCTCAAGACGATGCTGATGTTTCTTTAATAAGCAAGTAAACGCCAGACACAAACCTACGGATGCGGTAGCCGTTTGCAAAGTAGTGGTGGAAAACGCGGCGTTGCTCGAGCCGCCACTTAAGTGCAACCTCTGGCGCGTAGCGTTTGAGCGCGCTTACATCTGCAGGCACCGCCACCCGCACACTAGGTGTAAGCAAGCCGAGGTTGATAGCGGCAGGCTCACCGTCGTTGTTCTCTAAAGCAAATGGGCTTTCATTAACATCAAACTGAATATCTGGTTGCACCTCACCACGTTCTAGCGCGTCCACCTGTGGGTCATGCAAGTGCCACATCGCTAAAAGCCTGTCGCTGGGTAAACCGCTGTTCAATGTGCCAGTAAGTTCGCCGTAAACATTGTCTAAATAGTGATCTGCCAGCGCGCCAAAGTGTTCAAAGTTGAGACGGGCGTTGCGGGCTTGCAAAGGGTCAAAGGTCCACGTAATCCAGGTTAGTCCGCGCGTTAAGCACCAGTCGCGCTGCGCCCACTTGAGCTGTTTGCCAAGACCTAGCCCGCGCGCTTCAGGTAGCACGGCCATCATGTGGGAGTGCATACCTTGGGCAGGAGTTTGCTCTGGATGATACGCCGGAAAGCCGTAGACAAACCCCACTAACTTGTCCCCCTGCCACGCGCCCAACAGGCAACTGCCTGCGTGCAGGGCAGCAATAAGTTGATTGGTTGGCACAACCTCGAGGTCGCCCATCCCCCAAACCTCACGTTGAATGTCCTCACACTGCTGCATGTCGGCTGCACCGTGTAGTTCACGAATCTCCATGTAGACAGTTTAACGACCTTGCGGCAAGGGTACGTAACTTTTGGTAGGTTTCAGACGCATGATCAGCACTGTAGACTACTAATCGCAAGTCAGGAAAGCGATGCCACTGTAGCGTACTGTGGCGTAGTTGCAAACGGCCTATATCGCGGTGGATAAAGGTTTTTTCGCCGTCATGATCGGTTTTGATTTCATGCTTTGACCAAAGCTGACGAAAGGTCTTACTCTGCGCACAAAAGGTCTGTGTAAGCTGTTCAATACGGCTATCGCCCAGACTTTTTAAATAGTCATATGTAACTCGGTATTGTGCTACCAAAACGCGCGCTAAACTATTCCACTGTACAAGCTCTTGGCGTGGGCGGTCGTGCGTAAACATGTAATAGACAATATTCCGTTCATGTTGTGGCAACTTAGCAAAATCAGTAAACACCTGACTAGCAACCTGATTCCAAGCTAAGATATCCCAATACTTACCAAGAATATAACTTGGTTGCGGGCTAAGGCTTTCCAAAATAATCCGCAGTTCATCTGGCACATGTTCTTGAGGAATGATTAAAGCCTGCGGCTCCACAGGCTCTTCATTTCGTGCCAAACGATATAGATGGCGTCGTTCCTCGGGGTTTAGCTGAAGGGCATGAACCAGTTGCTCGAGAGTTGCACTTGAAGCTTGCACATTACGTCCTTGCTCGAGCCATGTGTACCAAGTTGTGCCTATACCTGCTAGTTCTGCTACCTCCTCGCGGCGCAAACCGGGGGTGCGTCGCCGTCCACTTGACTGAAGCCCCACCCTATCAGGGGTGAGCCGTTCGCGGCGGCTTCTCAAAAAACTCGCAAGTTCAGTTTTGCGTTTGCTCGAGGCCATTACTGTCCTGGTCCATTATGCACGTTATGTCTAGCTTAATCCCTCTAACAAGGTAGTGATTTATACCAGGATAAACCTAAAACTGGTAACGAAGGTCACCCCTTTTTATCATAGCTTCTTGGTGATGCTTTTAAATTTACTGTCAACCAAGGAGATTAACATGACAAAGTGTATCGGTTTAACCTTCGTATTTTTTGCGCTCAACCTTGCACTTGCCCAACAAGTAATGACACCTAAAGATATTGTTATCGGGTATATGGAAACAGTCGTTAACAATCAGCAGATTGATGATATCGACACCTTTATTTCTCCTAATTTGATACAACATAATCCTAACTTGCCTAATGGCCTCGAGCCCTTACGCAATTTTTGGATGGGCTTCTTTGTTGATGTTCCCGAAGCCAACTTTCGTATTGTGCGTGTGATTGCAGAAAATAGTCTGGTAGCTGTTCACAGCCACTTCACACCTGTTCCTGATGCATTAGGATTAGCAGTAGTTGATATCTTTCGAGTTGAAGATGGGCTGATTGTTGAACACTGGGATGTCTCAATGGAGATTCCTGCTGAAACAGCAAGTGGCAACTCTGTGACGGACTAAAGTGACATCAGATAATAATCAGTTGAACGTCGGAAAACAGTAGTGGGTTAGCAAAAAACCTAAACCTTGTGCTGGACAACCTCACACTGCTTTAAATCTACTACGTTGCATGGTTTGTAAACCTCCATGCAAGAGGTTGAACGCACTCAAGGTGACAGTTTCACAAAATTGACATTGGCTTCCTAGCAGCTCACATCAAAACCCTTTAGGATGCAGATGTGATGCACACTCATCAACCAAAACTTATCCGAGGGCAAGGTCATCCTCTAAAACGGACGCTCAACTACCTCATCAGTACGTGTTTACTCCTGTCTGCTGCTGTCAGCCTCGCCCAAACTTACACTTGGCGAGATGTTGTGCAAACCGTCACCATCGAAGCAGACGGCGATGTGTTGGTGACGGATGAACGCACGCTCACCGTTCAAGGTGGTGACTTTGGGGAGGCTTTTGTAGAGGTGTTGCTCGAGCCTGACCAAAATCTTGTCATGCTCACCGAGGACTCTGGTTCGCTCACAACTTGGCAGGGCGCAACTGCCTATCAAAACAGGATTGATAACGGGCAAGAGGTCGTTGTTGGCAACCCTAACCGAATTACCCAAACCCGCATTCAAGAGGCTCGAGTGCGTTATGTCTACCGCCTTAAGAACACACTAGACGTTTACAGTGACGTGGTGCAGTGGTATTGGAACACCATTGGCGTAGAGGATGTAGCTGTGCAAAACTACACCTTACAAGTCAACGCACCCGGTCCCATGAACGAACCTTATGATGCCTATGTTCACCGTTACAGCAACCTCGAAGAGCCTGAGGTTGTCTTGTCTGCAGACCGCTCCCAGCTCACCGTGCGCTTTGGCCGCATCCCCGCATCTGAAGGCGTGGAGATTCGCTATTTAATGGATCCAAGTCTGTTTGAGGCTACTAGCACAACGCCCGGTCTGGAAAACTTACTACGCGATGAAGCACGTATTGCAGGTGTGCGCACCGCCGCTCGTAGGTTCAGAGCTGTGCGCGCTAGTCGCTGGTGGTTTGCACCCGTGACCGCCGTCTTGGGCGTCTTGCTGTTTGGCATTGCAGCAGCGTACAGGCGAGTTGGACGCGAACCCAAACTGCCAACCTTGCAGTACCAGTTTGAACCGCCCAGCGACTTGCCGCCAGCAGCGCTGCCCGCACTTTTTCAGCAACGTTTCACATCTAGTAGTGGCATGTCAGCGGCGTTTCATGCAACCGTGATGGACTTGGCGCGGCGCGGTTACGGTGACTTTCGTGGTGACAAAGGGAGATTTGGGAAAGCTAAGTTTGGGATGCAACTTCATCTGGACAAAGATAGCAGCGGCTTACATGGGTTTGAGCGCGATGTTCTCAACTACCTCAAACAAGCGGCAGCTAGCAAAGGTGAGGGCGAGGTTTTAGAGTTTGAAGAACTCAAAAGCTACTCTCAAAAACGCCTCTCTGGGTTTATGTCTGCCTGGGGTCACAAAGTGCGTAACTATGTTGAAGCCCAGATGGGCGGCAAGCTCATCACGCCAGAAAGCCTCCGTGCGGCGAACCGCTGGTCGCTAACTGGCTTAGCTTGCACCATCATTTTGGGTATTTTGGCTACGCAAGTGTTGGGTGCTGCCCGTGTGGCGGTCATTATTGGCGCGTCGCTATCGTTTGTTTTGATTATTGTTGCCAGTGCGTCGTTACCTGCGTGGCGGCCCGAGGTTGCCCGCGAGGTCTACGCATGGCGAGGGTTTAAGCGTACTCTGCGTGACTTTAGTCAAATGAAAAACGCACCGGACGACTTTTTTAAGCTTTGGGATACCTACTACTGTTATGCGGCTGCACTTGGCGTGGCTAAGCAATTTCTTAAAAACATTGCTCGAGCAGCCCCCCTGCGTGGTGTCGATGAGGGCAACCTCACCCGCAGCGCACACTGGATGGGCGGTAACACCATGAGCAGCAGCGATTTTAGCAGCTTTTCTAAGTCCATCAGTTCACTTAGCAGCGCACTTAATTCTGCCTCAGCTTCGGCATCTTCGGGTGGCTCGAGCTCTGGTGGTGGTGGCGGTGGTGGC
>JBCCOX010000432.1:0-4776 GCA_039025155.1 Deinococcota bacterium
AGCCCGATAGCCACTCTGACTGTCTGTAGTGCGAACACCACTTGCAACGTTGGTTACTTGGGTGAGGGTGTGCTGTCCTACTTGACGCCACGCGGGAATTTTACTCTTTTTGGCTAAAAACCTCGAGCCAATGACCACATCAGCTTGTTTTGCCAAAATGGGTTGTACCACTTCAGGGATTTCACTCGGTTCGTGCTGGGCATCACCATCTAAACAGACAATAGCGTCTGGTTGATAGTGCAACGCAGCTTTAAAGCCAGCGTTAAGCGCAGCTGCTTTACCTTGGTTTTGTGCTTGGTGAACCACGTAAGCACCAGCAAGTCTCGCCAGTTCAGCAGTGCGGTCGCTCGAGCCGTCATCAACAACGACTACATGTGTTGCGTAGTGACGGGTTTGAATAACCACGCTCGAAATAAACCGCTCTTCGTTAAATGCTGGAATAACTGCTACGACAACTCCATCGAGTTTAAGGGTTTCAACTTGACCCCGTCGCTCTGGCTTTTGGCGGCGGTCAGCAAATGCAATGGGCTGCTGACTTTGACGGCGTTCACGAGTCCGGCGGCGGTCTGGAAAAGGCAAGTCTTGCTTTGTGTAAAGTGGCACGTTAGCAGGTGGGGTGTTTTCTGACATGAATAACCTCCAAGCGCGGGGTAGTGCGTAGGATTTACGATGATGCGTAGGGTTTACGATGAACGGAACACACAAAAATTACAATTTATTGATGAAAGTGTGTGGTGGCATGGGTTCATCAGTAAACGCGAAGGTACTACAGGCGAAGGTGCTACAAACGAGCCCGACATATGAACTATGTAGCACAAATGAACTATGTAACACAAGCCAAAAAGGGCAAGTAAGCTCAGCGACGAGACACGTTTTAAACACACAACATACGTTCGACATCATTACATTGACATATGCTGCTCAATGAGCACGGACACGGCTCTTAATTTGAGCTTAAGAAACTTGCGTTCCGCGAGCGTTCCATGAAAGATAGTATAAAATCATTGACATCAGGCAAAAAGAAATTGTGGTGAAGGCGTATTTCCCAAGTGTTTGTCACCATAAGCTGCGATGAATTAGGTTGATGGGTGACTAAATTGGTGGGCGACTAGGTTCATAGGGAACCGGACTAATAAGACAAACCGGACTAATAAGACAAGTTGATAGGCGGGTAAAAAAATAAGTAAGCTCGTTAATACCTAAGCTATAGTGACGTTGGGGTGGACATTATCCTGTACCAGCTAGAATGGGCTTAAATAGCTTGTCTTACCAAATAGAACTGGACAAGCCTGCTGGAACAGCTCGAGGTGTAAGGTTGCGGGGCGAACATGTAGCAGCAGTGGTTAAGTGTTGGCAGGAAAGTAGTTAGCGAACAACCCTGCAAGGCTACACATAAGAGTTTACACGAAGTACTCTTACAAAACTCTTACTCGAGGCAGTTTGACCCCTCTAGGAGCGAGTTTATGTCCAAGAAAAAGAAGCGTCTTAAGGCTCAAAGAAAGGCCAGCGCCCAAGCGCGCAAACTTACATCGGGTAAGCTTATACGATTAGCCCTCAAAAGTCTAGTGTTTGCTGTTCTCGTCTCGAGCTTAATCGGAGTGTTACTTGTCTTGGGTGTAGATATTATTCATCAGCGGTGGGCCCAACTTAGCTTAATGGCAGTGTGTTACATTGTGGCATTTCCACTAGTGTTTAGTGAGTTCCGCCCTAAATCATGATTGCTCGTGAGGGTCTTAATAGTAAGACTCACAGGGTTCTTAGAAGCTGCATGAGCTGCATGAAAAGTCTCTGAAAACATCAAACTGAGGCTTTCTTAGTTAATACACTATTGAGTCTTTCTCGATAAAGACGCCTATTTTTGAACTTGATTAGTAATGAGGTATCGTCACTTGAAACCTTTTCGGACAGGCGCTTAAGCGAGTTCAGACCCAGTGGTTTAGACCCAGTGGTTCAGACCCAGTGGTTTAGGCTAGGGGACAGATACACAACAGGGCAGATTAAAAATAAAGATTATAGATATGGTGTAAGCATGGAACATGTTAATCAGACACATTCAACAGGGCAGGCACGAGCCGGAGATACGAGACCGCATGTGTTGCCACAAACATTGCTGTCACAAACGTTGTTGTCACAAACATTGCTGTCACAAACACCGGGGCATAACAAGCTCAGTTTGTCTAGCCAAATTCGCAGGGCGCGCATTTGGTTACCACTGCTTATCGTCTGTGTGGTAATTGCGTATGAGCTTTATATTATTCCGCTTGGTGGGCTGTCGTGGAACTTGTGGGCCCACGTATTGTTCTACGGTATTTTAGGGCCGGCTGTTACCTTTGCAACGCTCACGTGGATTGCAACCGAAGTGAGTTTAAGAGAGCGAGCCCAAGAAGACCTCGAGCACCTCTACGGTGAATTACAAGCGAGTCACGAACTCTTAGCCACGATTCAAGATGTTACCGAACAGTTTGCTGCAGCAACTGACTTAGAAAGTGTGTTGCAAGCAGCTAGTAAGGGTATTAGTGAGGCAACAGGTGCAGTTGGGGCGATTATTTTAATGGGTGAGCGAGAATTAACAGTCACCCGCAGTTACGGCCTCAACAACGACCTCGAGCAAGACGCCCAACAACGTAATGACAAGGTTTTGACGCAGGCCAATATCTTGACGCAGGCAGATGGTAGTCAAGACCGGCACCTAGGTGAGCGTCAATACGAAGGGCAGGTAGGTGGGCACACTGTGTTGTCTGCGGCGCTGGCTTGGAGTGGCAAGTTAGAAGGCAGCGTTCATGCGTATTACAGCAAATCCCCCACAGCCGAACAGCGTGAAAGTTTTGCCATTTTGACCTCGGAGTTTTCTGCTGTCACCGAAGCGACCCGCAGCCGCACCCGCGACCTGATGACATTGTTTAATGTTGACCGCAGTATTCGGGCAGAGGGTAATCTGGAGCGCCTTTTAAGCACCCTACTCGATCAAGCTGTTGTACGTGCAGACGCGCTGGCTGGGGGCGTGTACTTAGCTGATGACGAAGACCAGCTTTTGCGCTTGCGTACCTTTCACGGGCTCGGTGGCACACTTGACGTGGCAACGCATGCACTTCATTTGAATGATGAAGGCTGTATAAGTAGTGCAGCACGCCGTGGCGAGGCGTGTATTTCGCATGCGCTCACAGCGAATACGCGCCAAGGGCCTGTGTTAGCTGGTGCGGGAAGTGCCCTCTGTTTGCCACTGGTGTTTGAAGACGAGCTTTTGGGCATTGTGGTCTTAGCACACAGCAGCAACCACCATTTTGATAAAGCTAACCTGAGCTTTTTGGGTTTACTGGCCAATCAGGTGACGTTAGCTGTGCGCAACGCTAGAGCCTATTTGCAATCTGAAGAACTGGCCATTTCTGAAGAGCGCGCGCGTATCGCCAGAGAAATTCACGATGGCGTTGCCCAGTCATTAGCCAGTAGCGCGTTGCAACTGGACTTGATCGCCCGCTTGATTCACGACCCAGACAAAGCACTAGAGAAGCTCGAGCAAGTCAAAACAGTCATCCGCGAAGCCATTCGCGAAGTTCGCCGCAGCATTTTTGCGCTGCGCCCCATTGACCTCGAGCGGCACGGCTTTGTTGAAACTATCCGCCGTTACAGCCACGATTACGGGCAGCAAAACGATATTATGGTCGAGGTGAGTGTGGGTAGCTTACCTGAACTTACCGTTAAGTCTGAGGCTGTACTCTTTAGGATTTTTCAAGAAGCCATGAACAATGTTGCCAAGCATGCTAATGCAAGCCGGGTGAGTATTACGCTGGGTACAGATAACCATGGGCATGCTTTTGTTGAGGTTTGTGACAACGGCGTTGGCTTTGACCGCTTGCACGTCTCTGACCGTGTTACCAGTGCAGGTGGTCTAGGGCTTAAACAAATGCGCGAACGCATTGAAGGACGCGGCGGGGTGTTTGTGCTCGAGACTCAACCCTGTAGGCCGCTCGAGCCTGCATCAAACAGTATTTCTTCAGATAGTGTTGCTAGTGAAGTTGCTAATGAACCTGATGCTTTTGAACACAGTGCTGTCTTACAGCAAAAACAGGGCACACGTATCTACGCAGCCCTGCCTCAATAAACTAATTTTAACTCGTTAAAGTTACTCTGCTTTACGCTTTCTGCGGCGGTAGCTTTCACCAAAGCGTTTTTGGAACTTCTCAACGCGGCCCTCAGTGTCAATAAAACGCTGCTGCCCGGTGTAAAACGGGTGATTTCCCGACCACACATCAATGCGGAGTTCGTCTTTGTTACTGTAGGTTTGCATGACGTTTTCACCGTCGCAGATGACTTGCGTGGCGACTAGTTTGGGGTGAATATCTTTTTTCATGAGTAAAAACTCCTTTGGGTAAGCGTGTAAGCGTGTGCACTAAGGTGTGAAGATAAAATCTTAGGTGGGGTGAATTTGCAGTTGAACTTTAGAAAAATACAATGAGTACCAAAATGGCACAAGGTGCAAACCCTGTAATGATAGCAAAAACTGTCATCTTGGTGAGTAGCCTGATGACGTATAACCTTAAGAACTCACGCAATTGCTGTCAGCAACACTGTTATCAGGAGCCACGTGATGGATCGATGTGATAACACGTCCACACGAATCCACAGCATTTTTGCTGGTAAGTACCCCTGCACAATTACCTTATACCAACCTCAGTTGCTGAGGCAAAGTTGATGTTAAGACTTGATCCAACAGCAGCTAGCGTAAGGGTGACAGCATAGCAAAGGCTCTCAAAGTCAAGATAATCTTGCGGACGAAGC
>JBCCOX010000433.1:0-4757 GCA_039025155.1 Deinococcota bacterium
CGAAAAGTTGCAACGCCCCGCGCTCATTTTGGCACCCAACAAAGTGCTTACCGCGCAACTAGCTGCCGAGTTTCGGGAGTTTTTTCCGAGTGCAGCCGTTGAGTTTTTTATCTCTTACTATGATTATTATCAGCCAGAGGCCTACGTGGCTGCCCGCGACTTGTTTATTGAAAAATCTGCTGACATCAATATGGAACTGGAAAGGCTCCGCCACTCGACTACGCGAAGTCTGCTTACTCGAAAAGATGTGGTGGTGGTGGCCTCCGTCTCCGCGATTTACGGTCTAGGATCGCCTGAAAACTATCAAAAGCTCAATACCCTGCTCACCGTGGGCATGAAGCTTTCCAGAGAAGACCTGCTAAGCCGTTTGGTCATGCAGCAGTACGAACGCAATGACATCGAGCTTGCCCCCGGGCGGTTCCGTGCCAAAGGTGATGTAATTGAGGTTTGGGCGTCTTACGAGGAATACCCTCTGCGCATTGAACTGTGGGGAGATGAGCTGGATAGGCTGGCGCTCATGGACCCCATCACCAACGATGAGCTGCGTGAGCTAGAGACGACAACGGTGTTTCCTGCCAAGCACTATGTGACTCCGTTTGATAAGCTCGAGCCAGCCGTGAGAGCGGTTGAACACGATCTCGGCGAACGCCTCAACTATTTTGAGAAGCTCAACAAGTTGCTCGAGAAACAACGTCTCAAAGAACGCACATTGTATGACATCGAGATGATGCGGACCCTCGGCTACTGCTCGGGGATTGAAAACTACTCGCGCTATTTGGACGGGCGTATGCCGGGTGAGCCACCGCACTGCCTACTTGACTACTTCCCAGATGACTTTGTGACGTTCTTGGACGAGTCCCACGTGATGCTTCCGCAAGTGCGCGGCATGTACAACGGTGACCGTGCCCGCAAGCAAACCCTTGTTGATTATGGCTTCCGTCTGCCAGCAGCCCTCGACAACCGCCCGCTCAAAGAAGATGAATTTTTGGGGCGGGTGGGTCAGGTTGTCTTTGTGTCAGCTACGCCCGCTGAGTGGGAACGTGAGCACTCAGATAACATCGTGGAGCAGGTCATTCGCCCGACTGGCTTGGTTGATCCAGACATCACCGTGAAACCCAGCAAAGGTCAAATTGATGACCTCTTATATGCGATTCGTGACCGTGCTGAGAAAAAAGAGCGCGTGCTGGTCACGACCCTCACCAAGAAAATGTCTGAAGACCTCACCGAGTACTTTGCCTCGCACGGTGTGCGGGTGCGCTACATGCACTCGGACATTGAGTCGATTGAGCGGCAGGTCATTTTGCGGGACTTGCGCTTGGGTCACTTTGATGTACTGATTGGCATTAACCTTTTGCGAGAGGGTTTAGACTTGCCGGAGGTTTCCCTCGTTGCCATTCTGGATGCCGACAAAACGGGGTTCCTCCGCAGTGAGCGCTCGCTCATTCAGACCATTGGGCGGGCAGCGCGGAATGTGAACGGCGAAGTGTTTTTGTACGCCGATGTCATCAGTGACGCCATGCAAGCTGCCATTGATGAAACTGACCGCCGCCGTGAGAAGCAACTTGCTTACAACGAGCAACACGGCATCACCCCGGAAAGTGTACAAAAACGGGTGCTCGAGGTTATTCGTGGTGAAAACGAAGACGATGACGCGCCTGAAAGTAAACCACTCAGCCCGTGGGAACGTGAACTCGTTACTGATGACCTCAAGCAGCAACTAGCAGTGCTCGAGACGGAAATGTGGCAAGCCAGCGAAGACCTCGACTTTGAGAAAGCAGCGGCGATTCGTGACCAAGTCCGCGAGTTGGAAGCAATGCTCGAGGGTAAGACGGTGAGTACGGTGCAACTGCCAGGGCGAGATACCAGTAACTTGGTGACGCGAAATTAGGTCTGTGTTTACAGGTTTTGGCTTGAAGCAATAAGTTTCAGTTTCGGAAAGCTTGTTTGATAAAGATGCTTGTCAAGCGTTAGCAGTCTATCTGCCTCGAGCAGCGCATGTGCGCCAATCAAAAAATCTGCAAGTATCCGCTTGGGATGTCCTGCTTTGTGTTCACGCCGCCGTTCGGCATAGCTTGAAAAGGCTTCACCTGCTTTTATCCAAACGTCTGCGCGAATATCAAAATCGGTTTGAATACCCGTAGACATCAAAAAGTTGTCCATAAACGCACGGTCAGCATTGGGGTAGGCTAAAAGCTCTGCATAAACAGCTCCTGAAATGACTAAGCCACCTGCTTGTTTAGCTTTCACAAGCATCCTTCTTATGTCCTGTGCAGCAGGCTCCCGCGACAAAAAAGCACTGATCGCATTTGTGTCAATGGCTGTACGCACTTAGTCTTCATACCTCGAGTCGTCATCATCTCTTAAATTGCGTACCCATGTGACGACCTCCTCTTTGGTTTTAAAGAATCCCAACGCGCCTTCATAGGCTGCAAAAGGGTCATCTTCTTCTCGAACAGGTTGAATGAACGTTCTACCATTTTCAAACTCAAAACTAACTTGATCACCTTGTTTGAGTCCAAGACGTTGCCTGACCTCTTTAGGTATAGTTATTTGTCCTTTGCTGCTAAGTTTTGCCTTACTTCCCATGCTTACTCTCCATTCTTACAATGAAGATAGCACATGCTGGATTTGTTGTATCGTCTTCATTTGCAACTGACATTCCGGCAACTTTGTGAGTGCATAATGGACATAAACCTAGATTAACAATCTATATTTTGTCATTGACGGAAAACTTTTAGATAAGCAGGCTATCAAAGATTCATCTTAGCAAAGGAAAACGTTTATGAAGTATGCATTTGGCTTATTCGTGTTTGCTACAGCTTGTATCAGCTTTTCTCAAATTGGGGATTAGTGCGCCAGCTAGAGATGTATTAGGCGAGTTTACGATTCAGACATAGGCGGATAATTTAATGCGAACTAAGACAAAAAAAGATATTGATAAACAATGCACATCCACTAAACCTACGAAATATTTGTGTGTCATACTGCTGTTTGTCATATCATGCAACAATCGTTCTCAAGTTGAGATTAGCGCGCCAGAACGAGATGTATTTGACGAGTTTACAACCATCAGAAAGCGTATTCATGTTGATGACTTTGGTGGTGCCAAAAGTTTTTTGTCGTAGCTATGTGGGCAGGTGAAACAGTACTTAGTTATGAAGCGCCAATTTTTGTAGATGATTCAAGTATGACTCTTGAAACAGGTGCAGTAATGGTGCCGACATTTAATACCTGTGATGTTGCCCCAACTCTTTACACTAGGTACGCTGCAGACAGCCCAGGCAGTTTTGGCAGTGTATTCAAGTGTTTTGAGGAAAGTTTTGGGTTGTCGTTGCATGAGAACATTGGACTGAGTCATAAATTGACAAAACCATCACTTGCTTTAGACACATGGTTTGTGTTGGACATCGTTAGGGTAGATGGCTATGGATTACCACGAGATCATGCCTACTACAACCTCATTTTCTACATACAGTTTTCAAGTGAGTCGTTGCCTGAGTCTTCTGTGGATTATCCACGACCACCAGCATTTGAAGATTTTAATGAGGTATACGAGATGGCTATTTTTTGATCAACCCAATTCCTCTCGAGATTTGCATCAACGCTGCTCACGTCAAACAAGCTGCTAAGGCTGCTTCCTATGGCAACGCTGATCGCATCGAACTCTGTAGCCAGATGGATGTCGGTGGCCTCACGCCTTCAACGGAAGCCATCAAACTTGCCAGACAAGCCTTCCCCAAACCTGGCCTTATGGTGATGATTCGCCCAAGGGCAGGCGATTTTGTGTACAGTCTTCGTGAGCAAAGACAAATGTTTGCAAGTATTCACGACGCCAAAGCAGCCGGGGCAGATGGTGTTGTGTTGGGTGCTCTCAAGGATGATGCCATTGACGTTGACCTTACCAAGAACCTTGTCCAAGAGGCTCAATCTTTGGGGCTTTCCGTCACCTTTCACCGTGCGTTTGATGCTGTCAGTAACCGTACAAGAGCGTTAGAACACCTGATTGAGATAGGTGTTGACCGGGTGCTTAGTAGTGGGACAGCATGGGGAAGTGGCGTGCCTGCACACCGGGGCTTAACTGTCCTCGAGGCACTTTGCAACCAAGCTGCGGGCAGGCTAGAACTTGTCGTTGGTGGTGGCGTGACGCTAGCAACATTGCCCACCATCCTTAGCGCGCTCACGCACTGCCCCCGAATAGCGATTCACGTTTACACTGCGGCCCAAGCACACGGCCTCACATCTGTACCTGCGGTGACCAAACTGCAGCAGGCGCTAGCAAACGCTGCTGATTAGGCTTTCCATGAAGACATCACTCAATTAAGCTGATCACTTAATCGTTGGCGCTGCGGCGTATTACCCGGGCATACTCTAAGCAAGGAGGACAACATGAGTTTGTCTCATCACACAATGGTTAGAGTAGCTAAAGAAAAACAACTTGAATATTTGCATGAAGCTGAACTTCATCAACTTTTGCAAGAGGCGCGCAAACCTTGGCGTCACCGTTTGGCAGATGTTCTCGTAAGCCTTGCGAGTCACCTGAATCCTAATTACCTCAATCTTAAGTACATGAGCCTCAAAAATGTCAGCACCAATCACGACACGCAATTACATGAGGTTCTGAAGGTATCGGGCACAATGAGTATGTCCGAGGTGTACACAGAAGACCCTCTCTGCTGTTAGACCCTTTCTGCTGCTAAAGGAACGCGCGTGACAAACATCCATTTTTCAACCCAAGATTTAGTGCAAACGCGGTTTGC
>JBCCOX010000434.1:0-4755 GCA_039025155.1 Deinococcota bacterium
ACCTTTGTCGTCAACATCCACTTTGGCTTCAGTGAAATTAAAGTCCAACGCACCCGCACCAATGCGGTCTTCGCGTAATTTTTGCACCAGTTTGCTGAGTTGTTGCAGGTCGCGCTCGAGTTTGCGTTTGCCTCTGGGCAAGCGTTCTTCACCTTCTAAGAGGTCTTGCACTTGACCGTAGGTAAGGCGTGCGTCTGACTCAATTACTGTCTCTTTGAACTTGACGCTTTTAATTTTGGCATCGCGGCTTATATCAACTAGGACGGACATAGTTAGGCGCGGTTCTTTTTCAACTAGCGAGCAAATGCCGTTACTGAGCGTTTCGGGCAGCATCGGCAAAACTTGCCCGGGTAAATACACACTGGTGGCGCGTTCTTTGGCTTCTTTGTCGAGGCTGGTGCCTTCGGCGACGTAATAAGACACATCAGCAATATGAATGCCTACCTGCAAGTGGCCGTTGCGGCCGCCTACGCGCTCTAAAGAAATAGCATCATCAAAATCTTTGGCGTCTTCACCGTCTATGGTAAAGGTGTTAATGCCACGTAAATCGGTACGACCGGCCATCATCTCACCTGTGACCGTAGGTGGGACGGCTTCAGCTTCAGCTAAGGTTTCAGGTTCAAAACTGTCTTTGAGGTTGTGCTTAACGATCACCGCTTTGGTTTCAACCTCAGGGTTATCACCATCACCCAAATACTCTTCGACCTCACCAAAAGGGTCGCGTTCGCCAGAGGCTTCGGGCCAGACAATTTTCACGACGATCCGCGAACCTGCCTCGAGCTTGCCTACTGAATCCGGCAAGAGCAAAATACGCTCGCGTAAGCGCACCGAATCTGGCCGCAAAATAGCATAACCGCGCGAATATTCTAGAGTGCCCACAAGTTTTTGATGTTTGCGTTCAACAATGCGGACAATTTCACCGCTGATGCGTCCGTTCTCGCTTTTTCCGTTGTCGGGTTTATTATCCTGTTTGTTGTCTGCTTTGCTCGAGTTGGGCCTCGCAAGCACCTTGTCACCGTCCCACGCGCCATGGAGCGATTCAGCCGGAATAAACAAGTCTTTGTCAGCAGTTTCTTCGGCTGGAATCACAAACCCGTAGCCGCCAGCGGTGACTTGTAAGCGCCCAAGCAACAAGTTCATTTCTTGAGGGAGACCGTAACTGCGTTTGCGGGTACGCACCAATTTGCCTTCGTCCATTAAGGACGATAATTCTTGACGCAACCACGCGCGATCAGCAATTTTGAGTTCTTTTTGAATGTCTTGGATGTGCCAAGGACGTTCAGGGTGTTTCTGGAAGAAGGCGTAAATTTGCCCTCTGTCAATATCATTCATAACGAATCGTGATGCCTTTTCAAAATTTAGTAATAAGCTCTTAGAGCTGTAAGGTTGCTGACAACATAGCTTGGTATACATCTTGGTATACAACAAAGAAACATTTATCTAGTTATGTGTTAACAACTTTAGATTAGCCTGTTACTGTGACGTGCTTGTATATTGCACCTGTATAACTTACCTGTACAAATTACCTAGGTAAGTCACACAATTTATACTGACAACGCGCCTGTAACTCACAAAAACCATGCAAGCTAGTAGTGCTCAGATTGCCAACTACATCAACGCCAAGCTACTACATCAAACTGCTATCTGAGAGTTCAAGACCAACTGTAATCAACGCCAAGTACATCACTAAACTTATGCTCAGACCAACAAACTACGCATCGTGCGGGTGAACAACATGCGTAGGGAAACGTGACGGTACTGACTTTACACAGATGCTAGCTTTGTAAGATACACAGATGCTAGCTTTGTAAGATATACGTGCTCAACTGACAACGGGGATGTTCTAGCTAAGTGCAACTAACTTAACAGTAGGTTGAACAAACGCAATCTTCACAAGCAATTTATGTAGGCACGACATGCGGGGCAAGCATAGGTTGCATAGTCTTGCACTTGGTTTGGTGCTTGATGGTCGGGTTGGTGCTTAACAGCATGATGCTTAATCACGTGTAACGGACTAAAGATTCAGATCATGAACTCAAACCATGTTGACTTGTGCATGATCTAAACCTAGTGTAGCACCGTTGATTCACGTGTACGAGAGACAAGAAGACATGTGAAGACGTAGTTTAAGAAGATACACCGTCATTAACTTTAATTCATACAGTCGTAGTTCATACGCTGGTGAAATCTCTCAGCACGAAGCCTCTCAACATACAGGGAGCTAGCGGATGTATAGTTGCACGTACCTAGCAAATGTACTTTGAGCAACGCCCACACTAAGAAAGGCTCACACACATCACATCATCATGAGCAATGTGTAAGGTGTTGCAAGAGCATTGAAGTAAACGTGTGAGTATACTAGTACTACAGCTTGCGTGTACGTTTAACTATTCCTTGGGGTTGCCTTGAATAAGGTCTATCCATCAACGAGGTCTATCTATAAAAAATCTCTCGAGCCCTGTTGTTCTTAGGCTAAGACGATGTGTTGACTGACATTTCTTTTTAGGGGTTTTTCGCAACTCCAGATACAAGCTATGCACATCACAACAAAGCCACTCGGTGTGGTGCAACTTATCTTAAAATTACTGCAAATCAAAAAGTTGTAAGCTTTATGTTAAGAAATGGGAGTAAAAATGACAAACTTGGCACACAGCGATCTATGGGTACAGTCAGCGCGCCTTAGCCGCTGTGTTGCCTCGCAGTTGAGGCCGCCTGCGCGGACGAGCGTAGGTTGGCTTAGAGCTCGAGCAGTCTCTCTGCAGTTCGTGTTGGTAGTTGTAGTGACCTTGGCATGTACCTCACTTAACTGGGTAAGTGCTCAAATGGACCCACTTATTGGTGTGACCAACGGTCAAGAAATCATTTTGGTTGTAGAAGGTCTCTCGGTCCCTGCTGACGGCCGTGCCACCACAGGCAGTGAGCTAGCTGTTGAAGATGCTCTGCGCAACGCCGTGCAACAGGTGGCAAGTGGCTACTTTGACCAAGACACACTGTTCGATAACTATCAACGTTTACACGATTCTGTTGTGACTGATGTGCTCAATAGTGATTCACCAGATACAGATGCGCCAGATGTCGTCCGGCTTATTCGTATTTTGGGTCAAGGTTTTGGGGGAGATGGCATCTACCGAGTGAGTGCCGAAGTAGGCGTACGCCAAGCTTGGCTCGAGCGCAATTTGCGTAAGCTTATTTTGACAAACAATGACACACGCATTGTGGTGTTATCTGCGGGCAGCAGCAATGCAGCGACGAGTACTGGCTTGCTAAATGACTTACGAGGGCATTTGAGTGAGCTTGGCTACAGTGTGGTGATGGGACCCTCGCACATGCCACGTGGTTTAGGCACGACAACAAGTATCGCTGACACAGCACTACACGTTGGTGCTGATTTAGCCCTCGTTGTTGACCTTTGGTCGCACGAAGACATGACCCCGCCTGCAGAACTCGAGCGGGCAGGCTTACACAGTGCCACGGTAAGTTTAGCGTTTGATCTAGTCAGTATGGCTGATGGACAAGTCATTTACAGTGCTAGTGACGCGCGTCCGGCTGCAGGTATTAACTTAGAAGCTGCTGTGCAAAGCGCGCTAGCTGAACTTGTACCGCCGTTGCAAGGGGCGCTCGAGCAGCGCTTAGCCAATTGGACACAAAGCAACCTAGTAGATTCATATAGGCTCGAAATTGCCGACCTCAACAATTTTGGACAGCTCAACAACGTTGTAGATTATCTGGACAGCCACGCTCAAGCGGTCACCATGCGTGCCTATGACAACGGCGTGGGCATAGTTGAACTTGATTACACAGGTGCACCTGATGAGCTGGTGCGCTTGCTTACCCAAGAAGGCCTCGCCATTACGCATCTAAGTGGTCATATCATTGGTGCAAGCATAGCTGAATAAAATTTACAAATCATACGGAATCCGCTTGTATCCCGAATAATGCTTAAAGGCATCCAATGTATCCATTACGGATTCCATAGAGAATCAACTGGAAGTGATATGCGTAGAAAAAGATACGGGTGTAGGTGGAAATGGAATAAACGCGCCAGAGTTTATGCAGTATTTAGTCGAAATCCATATTGCAGATGGCTAACGTTAAGTATTGCGCTAAGGTAAGGAAAGAGAAAAGGAGAGATTAGGGGTTTCATCACATGCTACGCATGTATCACTACATCGTGAGCTTGCTAATCATCTCAGCATTTATAACAATGGCAATTCCAAGATAAATCCCCATACTGAATGAGTCTATTTCGACTCGCATAGCTCGCATTTGAGGTTGCTGGGCTGACATGTTGCACCTAGAGCAGCGCTTGCGCAGCGGAGTTAAGAAAAGGTTTTAAGCGTTCAAGCTGGGCAAGAAGTTCGGCTTCAGCGAGATGAGGAAGGAGTAAACGGCGAAGGTCTTGGGCAAGGATTTGCCAAGCAGGCAAGGTAGCTTTGAGTAGGGTCCAAGTTTTGAACTGGACCAAGATAAAGCTTAGAGGCTGTCTAAAAAGTCCTTAACAAAAGTAAATATCGTTTAGCTGATGATGTTAACTACTGTGTACGATGTTGTCTGTATTGGCAGATGTGATTAGTTGATGCCTAATATTGACCCTTTCAGACAGGCTCTAAGGTTATGTTAGGCAATGTTTACCTCTAAAGCTGTGATATTTGAGCCCTCGAGCCTGCTTGGACTGCTATTGATATGCTGCTAAATTTGTTCTAGTGCCGCTTCACCACGCTGAAAACCCCACGTTGAAAACACTACATGTAGCGG
>JBCCOX010000435.1:0-4741 GCA_039025155.1 Deinococcota bacterium
CTGACGGGCTACGCAGCTCACTTTGAGTTACCTATTCAAAAAGGTGTCGAGGTTACAGACGCCCATCATGACGGCGAAATGTGGTATCTCAAAACCAATCAGGGTGCGTTTCAAAGTCATCTTTTAATCGCTGCAACAGGCATTTGGAACGCCCCAGTTTCCCCTAAACTTCCCGGGCAGGATGGGTTTAACGGCACTATCTTACATAGCTGCGACTACACGCGCCCACAAGACTTTGCAGGTAAGCGCGTGCTAGTTGTCGGTGCTGGCAACAGCGGGACCGAAATTGCCTGCGCTGTAGCTGAGCTTGCTGAGGCAACTGGTTTGGCTGTAGGCCAGCGCGGCATTTTGATGGTGAAGTACCCAAAGACAGTGCTAGGCTCGAGGCTCACCAGTCGCTTATTACGCGGGCTACCCGACCATATTAGCGGCTTACTACTTCGGGCAATACACCACGACTTTGCTGAGTTGGGCTTGCCGCTCCCTCAGCACAATTTGCGCTACGCCTATCCGGTCGTAGGTTTTGACATTGTGGAGGCAGTTAAACGTGGAAAGGTCACAACGCATACCTCACTCGCCCGGTTTGAAGGCGATGAGGTCATCTTTACCAATGGCGAGCGTGCTAGCTACGATACGGTCATTATGGCGACGGGCTATCAACCTACCCTTGGGTTTTTGGAAGATGCCCTCAAAGACATCTACCCAGAACCGGTTCCAACGCTGATACCTTCAGCTCTGAACGACTATCAACTTGCCAAGGTTCCCAACGCCCTCTTTTTTGGCTACGACTACCCCGAAAGTGAAGCGTGGCTCCACCGCTTGCCCGAAAAAAGCCAGCGAGCAGCCGAGGTTATCAACGAACTCGTTAATGTGTCTTAAGCCATCAACACCATCTGCAAGATTACAAAAACTAATTTTCTCGTTAGCTCTATGATTGATGCAACCGTTATGCAAAGATGACCCGTAGTGTTGATGTTGCTATTCGGCCCCACCCTTGTGAAGAAGACCTAATAACAACTTCATATTCAATGTAAACGGCAGGAAGCGTTGCATCCGTCGCTCAGCACCTTTGTCCTATGATAGCCGCAGTTTCCAGACGTTCAACTTCTCGTAAAGCTTCAAACGTGCCTAGGGCAGTGTCATCACTACAACAGAGAAAGGCGAGTTTCTCTTAGGCATTCCTTTGAATTAACAGATTGGTGACTTGTCAGTAATTTTGTTCAGTAATCATCACCACTATCTGATTGATACTCTTTGCTCGCTGCTGGGCAGCTTTGCTGAGGAAGTCATCTGTCACAACATGGTCAATCGGGACAATGCTGGTCAAAGATTTAAGCTCAGTTTTACTGAATTTGCTCGAGTTCCCCCTTAAAGGCTTCAAGCTCGTGGTCTATCATGTTAATTTGATGCTGCTCGGCAGGGTACACACTAGTGGCTACGTCTTCTTTGAATTCCCTAAAAGCTGCGACCGACCTCCGATAAAGACGCGCGTATTCAGTCTTAAAGTCCTCATATTCTTTAGCGTGGCGGGGCACATGACCTGTATTTGCGCCTAAAATATCTGTTGCAAATAAATACTGTGCGTCACAGCCTGAGCCGCTACCCATCGAAATTACTAGGATATCAACACGCTTCGATATTTCAGTCGCAACCTGATGGGGCACAACCTCTATTTCGACGGCGATCGCCCCTGCCTCCTGATAGGCTATCGTTTTTTCATAAACCTCTAGTGCTTCTTCTGCTGTTTTCCCGACCGCTTTGAAACCGCCAAACCAGCTACTTCTATAAGGCACTAAACCTACATGCCCAACAACGGGAATGCTTTCGCGTGCCATTGCTTTGACAAACGGAAGACTAGCACCTGTATAAACCGCGTCTGCACCCAGGCGCAATAATTTAAGTCCTGCCTTAACCGCATCTTTTTTACTAGCAACTAGCTTGCTAACCCCGAGGGTCAAAAAAGTATCGGGAGCAGCCTCCCTAATAGCGGTAGCCCCCGCGTTACCGACAGCTACCAACATGTCAATACCTGCCTCAGCGCAAGCTCGCGCCTCTTCAGGGGATGAAACAAAGACCTCTGTAAGCTGGGTTTTGCCTTTCAGGTTTAAAAGCTCTTTCACAGTGAGTTTTGTCAACAGAGGGTTCTCCCAGAAGCAATTAGAGATGAGTGAACAAGTACGAATTGAAAATCACAGGTAGAAAAAGAGCCCCAAATCACTAAAGTTTTCTGCTTTACTTTCCTACCTAATGTTCCTCATCTTCCTCCCAGCTTACACAGCCGCCCTCACCACTGGGTCGTACCATCGCTTGGCTAATGTTTTCGATGCCCTTGTAGGCGTAAGGATCATCACCCACCACCATCACAATATCGCGGTAATCAGCTAGCGCCATACGAACACCATCTTTGAACTGCCAAGGTAATAAAGAGTTGGCGTTCATGTAGTGGTTAACAAGCACACGGCGATATCTGCTCTGAGCGCGGTTAGGAAACGAACGATGTAACAAGTAGCCATTGAAAAAAACGATGCTGCCTGCCTTTACTTCAACAGGAATTGCGTCCGCGTCTGTATAAGGAAAGCCGATTGATTCGTCAGTACAGTCGAAGCGGGTATCTTGCTGCTGCTCCATAGGCCACAACACTCCCGGTTTGTGCGAACCTGGAATAAGCCACAAGCACCCATTTTCAATCGTGGCGTCGTCCATCGCAATCCAGCCGCCCACCAGCGAATTATCGCGCGTCGGTATAAAATCTTCATCCTGATGCCAAGCTTGTCCTGGTTTACCGGTCGCCTTAATAAACAGCATCGACTGCATACACTTGACATTGGGACCAATGATCTGGGTCAGAACTTCTACCATTTTTGGCGTGCCTAGGTAACGGTGCATGGTATCGGAAATTTTGTTAGGAAAGTGAATGCAGAGGTAGCGCCGCAAGGTTTCTTCTTCGCTTTCACCTAGCACGCCTTCTGTAAAGCCTTTGACCTCACCGCGCTCGCCCCGACAAATACTAGTTGCTTCAGTGCGAAGTTCTTCAAGTTCATCTTCAGAAAGTGCATCAGGCACAACCAGATAACCATGCTCTTTGTAGAAGTCATGAAGGCTACCATTAGCGGCCTTGGTTATCTCGGTAATGAAGTTGGCACCGCTGTTCATGAGGGACTCGAGCTGCGGGTCGCTGTCGACCGTTTTGGTTTTAGGCTTGAGTGTTGTACTTGTCATTTTGAAATTCTCCTTGGAATTTACTTGATTTAATAAGTAACTCATTTCACTACCCACCGCTTATCTTTAACCTGAAACCTTCTTTACCCTTTAAGTGCTCCCATCGCTAGGTTGTCCAGCAGATGCTTGCGCCCAGCCACGAAAATCAGCACGATAGGTAAGGTTGCAATAAAGGAACCTCCTAAAATCATGCCGTACTCAACCTTGTGAAGTCCTTGTAGGGTGGCTAACCCCAGCGGATAGGTGAAGTTTTCAGGTGACCGCAAGACGATTAAAGGCCACAAGTAATCGTTCCAAGCACCCAGAAAGATCAGCGTCGCCAGAACCGACATAGCGCCGCGCACAAGAGGCAAGCCAATGTGCCAGTAAATACCGAACTCTGAGGCACCGTCGATACGTGCTGAATCGAGTAGTTCACCCGGCACTGAGCGCATCGCCTGCATCATAAAGAATGCGCCGAACGCACTTACAGAACTTGGCAACACAACGCCCAAAAAATTATCCAGCAGTCCAAGATTGATGATGAGTTGAAAGAGAGGTACCAGCGTGACCTGAAAGGGAATGGCAATAGTTGCTAGCAAAAAGAGGGTTAAAAAGGTCTTGCCACGAAACTCGTACTGAGCAAAGCCCCAGCCTACTAATGTCGCAAAGAAAAGGGTGAGCAGGGTTTGACTTACTGAGATGACGACGCTGTTAAGCATTTGCCGCAAGTAAGGGATTTCTTCGCCACTAAGCAAGCGTTCATAGTTGTTTAGGGTAGGTTTTTGGACTGCCAACGTGACTGGGTAACTGAAAATTTCGTCATTAGTTTTAAAAGAGCCCGTAATCATGTAAATAAAAGGCACAACCACTAGCACGGCAATAAAGAATATCAGCGCGTAGAGAAAGGCGGCTTCAAGAAGGACTCTGACCTGTGACTTGCCCTGCCAGCCGAGGCGTGACATCATCTTGATCATGGGTGTTGTGTGCGAACTATCTATTTCAGTCGTCCTTAAGCGCGCGTGTGAAATAGAGTTGAACAACAGTTAGAAAAACGATGATGATTGCCAGAGAATAGCCGATGGCTGAGGCGTAGCCCATCCTAAGTTCACGAAAACCGCGATTATAAAGATACATGGTCATAGTAAGTCCGGCATTACGAGGGCCGCCCGAGGTACCCACCAGCGTAACAGGCTCAGCAAACAGGTTGTAAGAGCCAATAATAGCAAAAGTCAGCACAAAGGCTAAAATAGGCCTAAGCAGGGGCAAGGTAACGTGACAAAACACTTGAAAGCGGTTGGCACCGTCAATACGTGCTGCGTCTTTTAATGAAGGTGGGACATTTTGCAAGCCTACTAAAAAGTAAAGCGCATTGAGCCCTGTAAATTTCCAAACGCCTAAGAGAATAATTGAAGGCATCACCCAGTTCGGGCTGCGTAGCCAGCGTACAGATTCGATGCCTAAGGGCGCTAACAGCAGGTTATTGATAAGCCCGTATTGCTCTTCAAAAACGAGCCCAAAAATAATTCCCACAACCACGCCC
>JBCCOX010000436.1:0-4739 GCA_039025155.1 Deinococcota bacterium
CACTGGCTCGGCTGCCTCTGAGCATCTTGCCATCTAGACTGATGAGCTTGCCTTGGGTATGTTGGCTAAGTTCTGTCATCCACCTCATGAAACAGCTTTGCCATGCCTCAGGACACAGTTTGGCAAAAACACGATTAAACGTGTCATGACTAGGAATGCCATTGGGAAGCTCTAAAAAGCTACGCAAGAAGGCTTCTTTCTCTAGCCCATAATCCGCTATCTCTTCCTAGCTCTCACATTTGCTTATGACTGCGCACAACCCTATCACAACTATATCTATGAGCTTATGTAACTTATTGGGGTGGTCCCGTCGAGGATCAGGTAGCTCTGCATAAACCTCTAATATGGTCATAACTCATTATCCTGCTACTACCTTTTATTCTGCTACTACCTTCACCTCGCTCTCATTAGTGCGTTTGCCCTATGTGACTATCTGTAACTGTTACTCGTGGTGGTGCTAAGATGTATAGAGAGAAAGTTGAATTCTATGATCCCGAAGTTTTAAGTGAAATCACTCAAAAGATCATAGCGAAGCTAAACCAAGATCAAATAGACGAATATTTGGAAATTGTGTCTATCAATCTTAGTTCCGAACCCTATGATGAAGAAATAACAAGAGCATTTGAAATGTTACTCCCAAAACATTGGCCTCGACTTAGTGAAGTAACCAAAATAAGGGTTGAAGAAATGATCATTTCAGATATCCTTAAAGGTGTATGTTTTGAAAGTGAACACGGCAACCTTGTAAATCATTGGGGAAATCTTGGAGTATCTGCTAGAAACTTTTTAGAGTATTTTGATTTTAAATACTTGGTCTTAAGGGCTTTCTCCGTAAAACTTGAAAGGGCAGAGGAAGAAGTTATATATATACTCAAAAACTTTTCTGAAGTAACTAAAGAGATAGTTAGCCATGAAGAGAAGGAAGATTTCTTAAAGCTGATTAAAGATTTACAAGACAAATCCGAAAACAAGTGGATTGTTAGTAAATGTCAAAACCTACATAGTATTTTAGAAGTTTAAAATTATAAAGTAAAAGTTTAATTTTTATTTAAGTACTTTTTTGATTTTTAACTTCATCTCCCACAATTCAGATTCAGCAGTGAAACTTGTATAAATCACAGGTGTTCGACATCACTTGATTTCTAATATCTCATAGAGTGGGTAATATTTGATTAAACCCAGAATTATCGAGTATCTGAGAGGATGTTAATGATTAGTTGCAACTACGATACAATTTCGGGAAACTTGTCATGATTGTCGCGGAGATGCACTGGCAGCAAGTTGCCGACTACCTTCAGAACAATGACCTCGCCGTGTTACCGCTGGGTTCAACTGAGCAACACGCTTTTTTGAGCTTGGCAACGGACACCATTTTGTCGTCTAAAGTGGCTGCGGATGCCGCTGAACCGCTCGGCGTGCCTGTTTTTCCGACGATGCCTTACGGGCTCACGCACTATTTTTTGGATTATCCGGGTACGGTGAGTTTGCGGGTGAGTACCTACTTAAACGTGGTTGAGGATATTTTGAGTAGCCTCGAGCACGCTGGCTTCAAGCGCTTTGTACTCGTGAACGGTCACGGTGGCAACCGACCTGTGGAAGGCCTCGTACAAGAGTGGCTAGCTGCCCACCGAGGTTGCCAAGTCAAAGTCCACCACTGGTGGCAAGCACCCAGGGTCATGGCCAAAGTACAAGAGATTGATGTTGTTGCGTCTCATGCATCCTGGATGGAAAACTTTCCGTGGACACGGCTTGCTGGCATGGTTCAACCCGACGGACAAAAACCAATGACAGATTTGAGTTTACTCAAACAACAAGACCCTGCCGCGGTGAAAGCACAACTTGCTGAGGGAAACTTTGGCGGTGACTTTGAAAAACCAGACGAGGTCATGCTCGAGCTGTGGCAGGTTGCCGTCGCTGAAACCCGTGAACTTCTTGAAATGGGCTGGGCATGAACATCCTCATTTGGGGCGCAGGTGCGATTGGTGGCACAGTGGGTGCATATTTACACCGCGTAGGTCACGACATCACGTTTGTAGATGTGGTGGATGGTCATGTAGATGTCATCAACTCACAAGGGCTTATCATTGAAGGCCCTATCGATACATTTAACATTCAAGGGAAGGCATTTACGCCGGAAACATTAGCAACGACTGAGCAGACCTTTGAGACAATTTTTTTGTGTGTTAAAGCGCATCACACAGAAGAAGCTTGCAAGATGCTCGAGCCTTTCCTCACAAATAATGGTTGCGTGGTTTCGCTTCAAAACGGCCTCAACGAAACCATTATCGCAGATGCACTCGGCGAAGCACGCACGGTGGGCTGTTTTGTGAACTTTGGGGCGGACTACCTCGAGCCAGGGCGCATTCACTACGGCGGGCGTGGGGCGGTTGTGGTTGGTGAACTAGATGGGCAAAATAGCCAGCGCGTGCAGGATATTCATAGGGCGTTGCTCGAGTTTGATGATGCCGCCATCGTCACCGACAACATTTGGGGCTACCTGTGGAGCAAACTTGCCTATGGTGCCATGCTTTTTGCCACTGCCCTCACGAACGAGTCCATTGCAGATTGCCTCGCCAACCCCAAGTACCAGCAACTCTTTACTGAACTTCCCCAAGAAGTTATGCGGGTTGCACTCGCACGGGATATTCAACCCGAAGCGTTTAATGGCTTTGACCCTCATGCGTTTATGCCGGGCGCACCTGAAGACAAAATCAAGACCTCACTTGCTGAGATGGTTGCCTTTAACCGCCGCTCGGCTAAAACCCACACAGGCGTGTGGCGCGACCTTGCTGTGCGCAAGCGCAAAACAGAAATTGATGTGCAGTTGGTTCCCATTTTGCCCCTCGCGGCTGAGGTAAGCGTGGCTGTGCCTTATCTTGAAAAGCTTGTGACGCTGATTCACGAGGTTGAAGATGGGGTGGTAGAGCAAGACCTCAAGCTACTAACTGTACTCGAGCAACGCGCCAACACATGAACGTCAGCTTATGAACATCACCTTCACAGGCAAAACAGTTCTTGTAACTGGCGCTGCTCACGGTTTTGGTCGGGCAATGAGCCACGCTTTTGCTGCTAACGGTGCACACGTCTGGGCAACCGACATTCTGGTAGATGAACTTGCTGAGACTGTAGAAAGCGCTAACGGCGATTGCCACGCGCATTCGCTAGATGTCACTGACCCAGATGCTATTAACGCTCTAGCAGAAAAAATCGGTCACGTTGATGTCATCATCAGTAACGCAGGTGGCGTACTGGGACAAGTTGGGCAACCTGTTGAAACGGTGTCCACCGCAAATTGGCAAGCGCTCTTTGATGTCAATGTGAGTGCCACGTTTTATCTAGCGCGGGCGTTTGCGCCCAGCATGAAAGCACGGCGTAGTGGGCGCATTGTGACGATCTCGAGCGGTGCAGGTCTCGGCGTAAGCCTCACGGGTATTCAAGCCTATGCGTCTGCCAAAGCTGCCCTCATTGGGCTCACCCGCCAACTTGCTCACGAGCTGGGTCCGTGGAACATCACGGTGAACAGCATCGCACCTGGCTTTGTGCGCTCCAACCCTAGCAGCGAAGCGCAGTGGCATGCCTTTGGTGACGTTAAGCAGCAAGCCATACTTGAAAGCATCGCCTTAAAACACCTTGGCACACCTGAAGACATTGCGCACGCGGCACTCTTTTTTGCGTCTGATTTTGCGGGCTGGATTTCCGGGCAGGTACTGTCGGTAGATGGTGGCAAGTAAATTCAACCATCAACAACATCCTCCTTCCCACCCGATTGCTGAATCAGCTTAGCCACTAAGCCCGTCCAGCCTGTCTGATGGCTCGCACCCAACCCCGCGCCGTTGTCGCCGTGAAAATACTCGTAAAAGAGCACATAATCACGCCAATGTGGGTCGTCTTGAAACGTCTCTGAGCCACCATAAATGGGGCGTTCGCCGTTACTAGCTTGGGTGAACATGGCAATGAGACGCTGCGAAAGTTCGGTGGCAATATCCCAAAGTGTAAAGTACTTACCGGAACCGGTTGGAAACTCTACTTTGAGGTCGTCCCCATAATAGTGGTGGAATTTTTGCAAAGATTCAATGATGAGAAAATTCATGGGAAACCAAAGCGGCCCACGCCAGTTGGAGTTGCCGCCAAATAAGCCGCTGTCTGACTCAGCAGGTAGGTAACGCACGGTGTAGGCAGTGCCGTTGACTTGCAGGGTGTAGGGTTGGTTTTCGTGAACTTTAGACAGGGAGCGGATGCCGTAAGGGGATAAAAACTCGTCTTCGTCGAAGAGGTAGTGAAGGACTTGCTCGAGCCGTTCCCGCGTCAGTAATGACACATGACGGCGCTCACCTTGCCCAGCTTTGAAGACACTCGCCATATTGCCAGATAACCACGGGCGGTTGTCCACAAACCAGTTCATGCGGCGGGTGAAGTCTGGCATAGCGTCTAGCAACTCAGGTTCTAACGTCTCAACTGCAAATAAAGTAAGAACCCCTACCAGTGAGCGCACTTTCAGATGCATCACCTTGTCGTTAGGGAGGTGTAAAACGTCGTAGAAAAACTTATCGTCTTCGTCCCACAAACTATAACCGCGTCCACCACAGTTGTTGAGGGCGGTGGCGATACTTAAAAAGTGTTCAAAAAACTTGCTGGCAGCATCTTGGTAGATGCTATTTTCTTTAGCAAGCTCGAGCGCGATCTGCATCATGGTGAGACTAAAAAAGCCCATCCACGCGGTGCCGTCAGACTGTTCAATG
>JBCCOX010000437.1:0-4730 GCA_039025155.1 Deinococcota bacterium
ATTTTGGTTCGCTACAGAAATACCTCCTTTGCAGTTATTGACGATACGGGTCGCGTTTATGAACATAATGCACAAGGGCAGGTAAAACAACAGCTATTGCGTCCTGGCGCAAGTATAGTCATCAAAAGTACAAGTACACGTAATTACACAGACGGTTTTGAATATTTAGGCAATTTTAGAGGGGTTGTAGGCGAAGACGCTAGTAGCATTGTAGTAAGCATTAGACACTTTATGGGAATAGAAAATTTAGCATGGAAGATTATGGATGTTAATCCATATTCAGATGAACCTAAAAGTCCTAACAGTGTCGAGCCTCTTGAGCTTCGGCAAGCCTATTATGGAGCGGGGCTTAGTATTAACTTGGATAATATCAGCACTAACGACAGGCGTGACAAACTTTACTTATCATTCACAATAAGAAATGAAAGCGTATCTCCTATACTTGTACGCTATCGTAACAATCATTTAAGAATAGAAGACGCAAGTGGAGAAACACTAGCCCAAAATACACAAACTGTGCTGAAACAAGAGCTACTTACACCAGGCGAAAGTATATCCATAAGCAGTACAGGGACTAGAAATTACACTGATGGCTTTGAATATCTCGGTGCATTTACCATTGCGGATAGTACAGACACATCTCACTTTAATATAGTTTTTGATGAATTCATGGGACTCGAGAATCTCGAGTGGCGCTTTACTCCGACTGACCTATAAGGTATTTGGTAAGCTGACCAAAGCTTACGAACAATCCTATAAAAGCTGCGACAACAGGAATTGCTATAGCAATCGCTGACGTTTTAGAAATAAAAAACTCGAGTATTGATGGCATCAGACTATCTGACGAATCATACGACCCTGTTTTCATACCTGTCACGCTGCCTTGAAAATGGAAATAAATGCCATCATTCTGCAAACGGATGACACGCATGAATCCTTTTGAGCTGTCAAATCGCAATCTCTCACCAGGTCGTAGCGTAAACTGGCGGCCATCCGTACCTTCAAGGTAAAGCTCACCCGACTGAATTGTTGAGATTCTTTCTGCAATCGTTAAGTCGTCGTCTGCAAAGACGTTAGCCCGAGTTAGCGTCAGTGCTTCTACAGCCCTTTGCTCTGCAACCACTTTTGACTGCCCTTGTGAATCAAGAGCAGAGGGTTGCTCTTGACTTGCCAATGTGAAATCAAAAAGCAAAGCTTGTCTAGCAGGGTCTTGTACATCACCTATACTAGGTGGTGCAAAAACTGTTACAAACTCAAACGCATCTACCTCGTTTTCAACGAGCCGACCGCCTAGAATGACGTCAACCTCATTAACATCAACAGAAAAATCTAAGGATAAATCTTCTGCTATTAAATAAGCTCTGTAACGAGAATCTTCTGCGGTAATAAGATGCACCCGAGACTTTGGATTCAGCAAAATCTGCTCAATATATACAGGAACATTGGTAATAACACGTTCGTCTTGTTGCAATGTCTGATTAAGTTCTATAGCAAATGATGTATTTGCTTGCCCTGATAACGCTACCTGTCCATCTATATTTTCCAGCGCACCTATTCTCGTAAAACTAATTTCTGCCAACTCTAAATCTGATGCAAACCTTTGAACCCCAGTTGTTCCAACCCTAAGTGCTTCAGGCGTTGAAAAAGCCAACTCATCTACAACTGCAATAAGTTCAATCTCAACTGAAGGCATTTTCACAAGAGCCAATACGAATATGATGGCTATTACTGAGAAGAAAACCACTCCAAAAAGTAATACACAGCCTTCTCTCGCTGAGTTGTCTACCTTCTTTTTAGTTAATTCGTCTACGCTTTGATTAGATGTTTCATCTGTGACTTCTTTAGTTGTCTCATCTGCTTCAACTACTTCATCTACGTTTTCCTTAAAATTCTTCATGGTAAAAGTAAATTTCCCGTCTACTCCGTCTACCTCGAGGTCTTTCTGCTTCTATATTTAAGTAATAGAGACCTGTATCTGCAGTTAATTCAAACTCAAACATAATAGGAGTCGCATTAGGGTAATTTCTATAGTTGAGTGACGTCTCTGGAACTACAACATCACCTGGGTATCCCTCGTCAACGCTGGCAATGTAATATGTGACTTCTTCCAGTTCAGCGGTAGGAAAAAGTGTTACCTGATAGTCCTCATAGTTGATATTCCCGTCTTGTGAGAGTGAGAGCGGAAAGTATATGTTGCGGGTAACATCACTAAAACTAACTGGCAGAAAGCCGTAAATGCCAACATCAAATTTACCCATAGATAGACGCTCTAAAATAGTTGTTGACCAATCAAATGTTGTGTTGTCTAAAGGTACTCTTGTGTCCATACGGTAGTAAACGCGAAACGCATTGCTGTTGGCACGCAATCTCAAAAGGTCATCCTTGGAATTTTGTAAAGAACGTACTGAGGTAACATCATCAATATCCCAAGATATGGTCGCTGGATGATCCGCCCCCGTGCTCTCCAAATCAAATTGGCGTGTAAATGACGTGAGAACGATCACTGAACTTGAGACCTCTTGAACAAATAGGCCTTCGCACCTGTTGTCAATATCTTGGTAGGCATTGGGTTCTCGTTCGTCCACGCTAATACCAGGATCACAAAAAGACTGAGTATCTTGGGCTTGGGTGAATATCAATGCTGCTGATACTACACAACAAAACAGAAACCATCCAATGTATCTGGCGTTTTTTAACATCGTCAACCTTTCGATTTTAGAACGTCATAGCCAAAGTGAATCAATACCCTCATAATAACACCTATATTTCGCTTTTATTTGCATTATTTTAACGACAAAAAGCTTCTGTCACAGCAAAGAAAAAGATGGACATGCAAAATGCCCATCTTGTCACTTACAAAGTTAGTAGACGTAATAGTCAATTAAGAGTTATCACTTACACCACTCACATTTTACGCTCAACAAGGCTAAACCAATTCCCAGAATTATCTTTTGCAAGGGCTTCTAGGCCGTAAAACTGTTCTTGTGGGGGTTGAGTAAAGGTGACATCTAGCTCGAGCAAGCGTTCATACTCTGCCTTACAATCATCTGTTTCAAACACGCCGATGCCAAACGCGCCTTGCTCCACAAGGTCTTTCATCTGCACGACCGTGGCATCGGTAAACATAGGACCCGGCACAATGGGTGCAAGAATAAGCTCGAGGTCTGGTTGACCTTTTGGACTCACCGTCACCCAGCGCAAACCGTGCCCCATCTCAAAATTGGCACGCACCTCAAACTCAAGTACATCACAGTAAAAGCGCATCGCCTCATTTTGGTCGAGCACAAAGATTGTGGTGTGGCTTTGCCGACGAATCATGCTTTTGCCTTGTTAAAGGCCAAAATATAGCCGTTCAGGTCACGAACCGAGAAAAATTGATCTCCCCAAAAGCCATCTTGAAGTTGATCAACAACCTCGAGCCCCTCAGCAACAAGCTGATTGTAGAAGCCTTCCAGATTATCCTGAACACGTATCCATAAGTAAATTCCGCCACCTCGCCCACCTGCATCTGCTGGGTTGAGGTTGAACATAATGTGTGATCCCTGTTTTTCAACTTGGGCGGTGAACACAGTACCATCTGGCTGAGGATGTTCAAATAGCCTGTCAAAGCCGAGGGTATCAACGTACCAAGCAAGTGTTTTACTTACATCTGTAACGGGTAAAACAGGCAAAATACCGGTTGCAAGTTGTTCCATAAGTTGCTCCTTTTGCACTAGTCTAGCGTTAGGGGGCAAAAAAAGCTTCTTGAATCTTGCGTATTTTGGGTAGCTTACTAGCATCAGCCTCGTGTTTTAAACAAGCGCTTAAGGTTTGTTTTGCTGGTCACCGTATAACATCGCAAAAAAGCAACTCGGCACAAACACCGACCGCACAGGGTGGTCAATCAGCACACTCGTTCTCGCATGACGTTGATAGGTTGAGGGTGAAAGCCCCACGTAGCGTGTGAATAAGCTGCTAAAACTGCCCAAGCTGGAAAAGCCAACCTCAAAGCAAGTTTCAGTGACCGTGTGACTGCCTTTGCTGAGCAGGGTTTTAGCTTTGTCGATGCGTACACGAGTCAAAAAAGCGTGCGGCGTTTCTTGAAAGGTTTGTTTATACCTTCGCTGAAAGTGATACGGCGAAAGATGCGCCTCGGCAGAAATTGCAGTCAAATTTAGCGGTTGGTCGTAACAATCGCGCATAAAATTACGCGCCCGAGCCAGCTTTTTGTACGTTCGCGTCACGACTTCAGTCTAACATTCTTGTTTATATCAACTATTATCAGACTGGATTAGCTATAAACCTCTGCCCACTGCAGGGATGTGTTGGTGGTAATTTGGTCTGCACCTGCGTCTAACGCAACCTGAAGCATAGCTTCACTAGCTGAGTTGTGGTCACCGCTGCTATAGTCGATTGTCCAAACATCCACAAATGAATCAGGTAAATACGTATGTGTAAATTCAACAGGATTGAAGCCATCTTGGATCGCCTGAGCCACAAAATCTTTATGCAGATAAAACTCGTAGGCGTTAGGAACAAGATTTAACAGAACTTCGGTACGATCACGCAGGTAGCTTTCGGTAGATTGCAACTTACGCGCTGCCAGCATGTGGTCATCTAGGTAGCCGTAGGCACCGACTCGAGTTGGCAACCTTAGAAGCTCATCTGCCGTAGGAACATCTAGGTGAAACGCAAAGTCAACACCTATATTTAACTCAGCATCCAGCCGTCTCAACGTGCGCAAGTTCCAG
>JBCCOX010000438.1:0-4726 GCA_039025155.1 Deinococcota bacterium
CCAAGCTTCGATACAGCCAACAATCTTCCAGTCGGTTGCGCCACTGACTCCACAAGTTCCAGGCACCCATATACGGAACAAGTTTCATAGTCACTGGAAGAGTGATCAAATCTTCCAGTTATGAATCTTTGGCAAAGGGCGAATTCCCTTTGACCTCACGCAGATTAGAAGGGCTAACTGAGAGAAAAATGAGATAAGCCTTCAGACACCTAGGCGGACAAGCTCACAAAATAGGCTGTGGGGGTATTGTGCTGTTTGTAAGGATATGACCAAGTCAGCCGTAAAACACTCAAAAATAATCAATAGTGTGACTGGATTGACGCAAAAGACATACTTTACGTTAATTTTATGTGCATTTAATGGAGAAACCATGTCAATTTATAGCAAGTCAACATACTCATTGACTTACTGATATGTGTGAGTTCTATGAGCTGCGCGTTAAGCTGCGCTTAGGTTACAGTCCATACAAAGCGTAGCCCAACACACAATCACCCTAAATACCTACCTTTTGGGTGGGTATTGACCCCCTTGCTTCAAGTAATGAGGTCAATCTAGTGCTAGTGTGCAGGTTAGGTTCTGTCATCACGCTTGTTAGCAAGTCATGGCGAATGCTAAACCATGCTATGGGATAGGTCACAAAATACGGCTAGGTATCCAAGTGTTTGGCGTTAATACATCTATATTGCAAGATGCCGCGTCTTAATAACGTGCCATCTAAAGACGTACTGCAATGTTAAGAGGTGCTGTGACAGGGTATTTAAAATGCAAGGGTATTTAAAATGCAAGGGTGTGCGTCAAGCAAGGCAGAAAGGAAACTTATCTTAATAACAGCCTAGCTGATCATCAAAGATGATGGTGTTGAGCACACATTGAACAATGCTAATCGGCATCAACATCTTCATTATTAGGTTAAAACTTGGGGATCAAACAGGCGCTTGTACTCGTTACTAGCGTAGCGGTCGGTCATGCCTGCTAGATAATCGGTAATTGCACGAGTAATACCGATGTCGTTTGCAATGTGTTGCACGCTAAACGGGAGCATGTCAGGTGCGTCTGCGTAGGCGTGAAACAGTTGCTCGAGCAGCCGCTCGGCTTTGTTGGTCATACGTAATTGCCGGTAGTGAAAGTACAAATTGCTATATAAGAAGTCTTTGAGTTCTGCCAGTTGCGCTTGCACCTCTGCTGAGGGGCCAGCTAGCAACCGACCTGCCGCGCGAACATCTGCTAGGTTTTGCACGCCAGCTTGCGTGAGCCGAGCGTGGGTGTGCAAAACGGTATCCTCAATGAGGTTGCCAAGCAGTTCCCGAATAAGCCAATAGCGGTTGGCATCTGGATTGTGCAGGTTGTGTTTACTTGTTGGCACGTTGCCTAAATATCTGGGGTCAAGTTTGAGGCTAGCCAACATTTCTGCAACTAAGGTAACCTCAGTTAGTTGTTCACCTGCCAAGTGTCCAGAGCGGAGTCCGTCGTCTAAATCGTGAACGTTGTAGGCAAGTTCATCTGCTAAATCCACCAATTGCGCTTCAAGGCTAGGGTGTTTGTTGGGTTCCCAGCGCGCGTCAAGTAGCGCGTCATCTAAACTGCTACGGGTTTCGTGCTTCATGATGCCCTCGAGCACTTCCCAACTCAAATTAAGCCCCGGAAAGTCTCGGTAGCGTTGCTCTAGTTTGGTAATAATGCGTAGGGATTGCTTGTTATGGTCAAACCCAGCTTCATCACCGTAGCGTTTGGCGAGGCGGTCAAGGGTAGCCTCGCCCGCGTGACCAAAGGGTGGATGGCCTAAATCATGCGCTAAAGCTATTGTCTCAGCTAAGTCTTCATTTAAGCCCAACGCCCGGGTGATGCTTTTGGCAACTTGGGCAACCTCGAGCGTGTGGGTGAGCCGGGTGCGGTAATGGTCGCCCTGATTGTTAACAAACACTTGCGTTTTGTACTCGAGCCGCCGAAAGGCATTACTGTGAACAACCCGGTCTCTATCTTTTTGAAAGGCAGTCCGGTAACGGGATTCATCTTCGGGATAAATGCGCCCACGCGACTTACCCGCCAGCACAGCATAAGGCGCGAGGGTTGTTTGCTCGCGTTGCTCGAGGACTGTCCGCTCAACTAGCATGATTTTAGATTATCAGGTTTAGCGTATCAGGTTCACGTGACACTATATATCTATATATATAGTCAGCCGTCATACAGCTATGAAGATGACAGCCTAAGTACCTCCAAGTTGAAAAGCAACACTTACCAAACTCAGCAACGCCCATCCTTAACGGCTAACTGCTATCTGAAAACTGCGGTTTCCAGATAGGAGGTACCTAGCAGGTGCAGATACGGTAAACTAACCTCCGTGACGTGGCGTGTGATGTTAGTTTGGATGCTCTGGGTATGTCGGGGAAGATGTCGGGGAATACACTGGAGGATGCGTTGGAGGGTGCGTTGGGACGTGTGGCACTCTGTATGACGGCATCTCAACAGGTTATTACTCAGGTTATTACCATTGACGGTCTGGCGGCATCGGGCAAGTCAAGTGCTGCCAAAGGGCTGGCGCAACGTTTGGGTGTTGCTTATGTCTCGAGCGGCCTCCTCTACCGCGCGCTCACCTGGCTGGCATTAGACGAACAGCTAGATGTTCACGACGCTCGCGCGTTGCTTGCCGCCGTGATGAAGCGTCCCATTCAGTTAACTCCTTACGCGGATAGAGATAATAAGGTTTGTGTTGATGCTAAAGATATTAGCGACTTGCTCGAGACAGATGCTATTGATGGTAACGTCTCAGCAGTTGCCAAACATCCAACCGTGCGAACTTGGGTCAACCAGCACCTGCAAACCTTAGCAGGCAACTTTGTAATTGATGGCCGTGATATGGGTACAGTTGTCTTTCCCGATGCACATGCCAAGTTTTACCTTCATGCTGCACCCGAGGTGCGGGCCCGCAGGCGTTTGGGCGAGCGCGACGGCAACCTAGAAGCCCTTACAGCGGCAATTATTGAACGTGATAAGCGCGACCAAGCTCAATCTGTACCTGCAGCAGATGCAATTCATGTGCATACAGACGAGATGACGCTCGAGCAGGTCATTGACAGCCTCGAGCGCCACCTCACCACAAGCCCTGCTACACCTAACGTCAGCGTGACAGGCTAGGCATATGGCAGGTAATGGCGACATCTTCAGCAAAAGTGTGTTTGACTTAGGGCGGGTGGTGTTAGCGAGTAGCCGCTACAAACCACAAGCTCACCCTGTGACTAAAGATTTTGCGCAAAAATTGCAAGAACGTGGCATTGACACCGTCCTCGATTTAGAAGGTACTGCTAAGCTGTCGCAAGTTGCCAAAGGTGCTGATATGGTCATTGCGGTGGGTGGGGACGGCACCATTCTGTCCAGCGCTAGGCGCATGGCAGGCACACCTGTGCCGACCCTTGGCATCAACATGGGCAAACTAGGCTTTTTAGCTGAACACAGTATTGAGGACGCCTATGCCTTTTTAGACGGTGACAAACAAGGTTGCTGGCGGCTTAGTCCCAAGATGATGCTCGAGATTCGCCTTCACAATAGTGTCGGCAGTACTACTTGTTATGCCCTCAACGATGTCACCGTATCCCAAGGCATCATGACGCGCCTCCTTGGCATCAATATGAGTGTAGACGGCTACCACGCCACCCAGTACCACGCGGACGGGCTCATTATCTCTACACCAGTGGGGTCTACAGCCTACTCGCTCTCGGTGGGCGGGCCTATTTTGGGGCAGGGCTTGCGGGCGCTCATGGTCACGCCCATTGCACCGCACTCACTCACCAACCGCCCGATTGTGATTGAGAGTTTGTGTACCATCAGCTTCCGTATAGACAACCCTGCGGATGAAATGGCCTTGGTTGTGGACGGACAAGAGAGGCTCGAGCTACATGGCGGTGACTACTTCACGGTATCTGCTGCCAAAACGGACTTCATGCTCATCGCCTCGGACAAGCACAGTTCCTTTGATATTTTGCGGCAAAAACTAGGTTGGGGGACAACACCCAGTGGACGCAAGCAGGATGCCCCCAAAGCACAATCTGCGCAGTCAGAAGGTTAAACGTAAATCACAAACCCCAAGCACTAGCCTGCTTGTTTAAACTGATGTTATGACGTTACCAGCCAGCACGCCAGCAGCTATTGACAGGTTTATTACCAACATTGCCGCAGCAGATGTTTACGCTTCTACTGAGTTCTACAAAGCTTTGTTCAAGTTCAATGTTGCTTTTGAAAGTGATTGGTTCGTTCAACTCACGACCGACAATAAAGATTTTGAGCTTGGCATCATTCAAGCAGATCATGAATTACTGCCTGCAGCATTTCGAGGCAAGCCTTTGGGCATGTATCTCACCTTTGTCGTTGCCGACCTTACGCCAGTAGTCGCCCAAGCTAAGGCACAGGGTTACGAGGTCGTACAAGCACCTGAACTCACGTTTTACGGTCAACTCCGTGCGCTCATTAAAGACCCGGGTGGTGTGCTGGTGGATGTTTCTGCAGTAGATACAAATGCTGCACCGTAACAACAAACAACAGCATAAAAGTTGACGAAAAAGAAAAGCCCCTTCTATGAGGGGCTTTTTGCATTTTTGTGATGTTTTTAGCAGAGGCTAAAAGTCAGCCACTACCAAAATCCACAAAGGAAGGTTGGGTTGCAAGATTCGTTCCTCAAACTCAAAGGTGATGGTGTTTGTTGTTGGATCATCAATCGTGCTTAGCACAACATCCC
>JBCCOX010000439.1:0-4705 GCA_039025155.1 Deinococcota bacterium
AGCCTTTTTAGCTTTGGCTAGACGCACACTAACAGCGCCACTCTGACGGTATTCCAAGGACAGTAAGCAGGAAGCCCTGCAGTGACCTTAGTCTAACCTGAGTTCGGAGTTAATATGCGTCAGAGACATATTTTGTAGGACTATCAGAAAAATGATCTCTTGAAACACATCAACAATGGCCGATGTAGCGTAAATGATACCCGTTCAAGGGCTGATAGTTTTGACAACTACATCACAACATGTGTCAGAGACGTGTTTTGGTGATTTGGGAACCTCGAACTCAGGTTAGTCTAGAGTTGTCTCTTGCGATGTCAACGCTTGTAGTTTCAACTCTTGCAGTGTCAACGTTAATGACATCTTCTAAGTTGCTATTTCTGAGCTACTATGGGGATATAGGGTTTGAATAAGTGCCTATCGCAGGCTTCAAAAACTAAATATGGTGCCGAAGGAGGGACTCGAACCCTCACACCTCGCGGTACACGACCCTGAATCGTGCGCGTCTACCAATTCCGCCACTTCGGCTTAGATCATACCGATTCCGATTAAACACGGTGTAAACCCCTGCTGGTTTTATGCGGTTCCCATCAGAATCGGCTGCTGTTTCCACACGAGTGTTGTCTCGCTGACGCTCTCCACCACGTGGGTTAATTCTTTAAAGAATTAACGGGAAAGGGTGTCATCAAGCAGCTTTTTATTTTATACAGCAGCGCGCCAAGCTGCAAGCACTGAACAACATCTGGTTTTACAAGCGCTGTAGCTATTTGACTGAGGCCTGTGCTGACAAAAGCTTTGGAGTATTATCAAAGGCTGCTGGGATGCTTAATAAAACTCTCATAAAACCCCTAAGCTCCGACCTCAATCAACTGGCCATCATGAAACTATATTGCGTGACCAACGCAAAACTACCTTTTTGTGAACATGTTTGTTGAGCTCTGTAAGAATTCTGTAAGAGGACATACTGCATACTATTTGTTGTTGATGCACCGCTTGGTGTTGATGTACTGCCAAATCTACTAGAACACCATTTAGCTGGAACAGGGATATTGGTGTGATGTGCCAAACCTCACCTGATGATCCCACTAGCCTCGAGGAGGACAGCATGAACCAAACAAGCTATGTTCTGACACCGTTTTACAGAGTTATCTCTATAAAAAGCCTGTCTAAACGGTTGGATAGTACCAAAACAGACATCGTTGTGTATTGGTTGTAACTTACTGAGAGCTGTGGTCTACCAACATAAAAGACCAACACAAGAGTCCACCCCAAAAGACCAACATAAGAGACGTAAGACAAAAGGCTAAAGTAAGAGACGAAGCCAAGAGAGCTAATTTGTTTGATTTAGTCGTTGCTAGGTGTGCTTAGAAACGCTGTCACAAGCTACCACCGTAGCGCATAAGCCAACCACCTGCCTCGAGCAGCGCATAGCCCATAATGCCAATGGCAACACCTGCAGCCAGTTGGTCAACTCGCTTACTAGCAGGTAAACCTTGCCGTATAAAACCCCACAAAAAACCACCGACAATGCCACCTAGGTGGCCCCACAAGGACACGTTGGGTACAGCAAGCGAAAAAACAACAATTAACAGCATCCACTGTAATAAACCTCTTGCTAAGGCGCGCTCACTGGGTTCGCGCCTGCGTAGCGCATCGGCAAGTAAGGCTGCAGCAATACCAAGAACGCCACCAGATGCACCGACTAGAACAAGCTGCTGGCCTGCTTGGGCAATAGCTGTAAGGTAAGCACCAAAAAACGTGCCAAAGGCAAACGCAGTAAATACATTTGGCCAATAGCGGCGTGTCTCATAGAGTCTTGCAATATCCCAAAGTACCCACATATTAAGAGCAATGTGCAAAAAGTTGCCGTGTACAAACCCATATGAAAAATAGCGCCACCACGCATCTGCTTCGGGGACAGGCCAATTGACAATAAACCCGGCCATCTGTTGCGCAGCGTCTGGCCGCAAAGACTGATTAATAAACAATTGAACGCCGTAACAAACGGTTAAGACAGCAACTAGCGCAAGGGTAGCATTAGCACGGCGCAATTTTCGGTTAGCTGGTAACGGCTTACCTAGACGTTGCAAGTGCTCAGCGAGTCGGGGCGCTTGGGCTGCTGAGGCAAGGCTGTAAGCTTTGGTATAAAATTGTGCAGCGATAGCGGGTTGTTGCCCGCGCTCAGCGGCTTCAGCTAACAGGCTAAGTTCTTTAACGCCAATGTCATGGCTTTGTAGAGCGCTACGAACGCCGTGAACGTCACCTCGAGCCGCGTGGACATAAGCTTGGCTTAAGCCTAAACTACGGTACCCCACAGGTCCCTGACCTTGGGCGCGCCAGCGCACTTCGAGAGCATCTGTTTCTGCTCGAGCGCGTCCCAACTCACCTAACTGAGCAAGTGCATGAATCCGTGCGGCAGCAGCTAGCAGGGCATTGTCTCCGTGAACAGGCGGCATGACATTCGTCAGGTCATGCCAACGCTCTAAAATTTCAAAAGCTTGCATGGCAATTAACAAGCTGTTGTCGTTGCCAATGTACTGCTGGTCAAGTGCTTGCTTGGCGTTGTAATTGACTAACTCAAGTGCCCGCTCAGCGTCACCTTGTCGCAGGGCTGCTTGGGCGAGCAAGCGTTGAATGCTCCCACGCCCAGTCGCTGTCCAGTAAAGTGTAGTTACAAGCACATCTACTACGCGGTAACGCCCTGACCGCGTTAGTATTGTTAAAAAATAAGGGATAAGAATATACGCACTGCAGATAACAAGGAGACCAGTGCCCAGCGTTTGTAAGCTCACAACCGTTGCTCCAGTCATACGTGTTAGCACCTGCAAACGTCCTAAAGCAAACGTGAGACCAGCGCTCACGATAGTCGCCAGGATTGTTTTAAGCGGGACTTCACTCATGAGCGGTGCAATGCGCACCATTAGACGGCTTGTATAAAGCCCACTAATGGTTAAAATAAGCGCAAGTAAACTGAGTTGATTCATTACCTTAGCTTAGCTGTTAGATGGCGGCCTGTCTGCTTGTGAGGTTGCCATCTTGTGACCTAGTCAGATAAAGTACGTGTTTTAAGTGTTATTTCGAGCGTTATTGGAGGCATGTAAGTACCTCCTATCTGGAAACCGCAGTTTTCGTGACATACGTTTAGCGGTTAAGGATGGGCGCTGCTGAGTTTGATAATTGCCACTTTTCAACTTGGGGGTACTTAATACGAGTTCAGATTAACGACCTCCTAAGCTCCTGGGGGAGGTGTTGGTCTTCCATTTAAATGGGTAACTGTTCTTGGGCAAGCGTTACCTTATGAATACCCTAATGAATACCCTAGGTATGAACACCCTAGGCCACTACACTAAGCCATCACACCAAGCCAACACGATAGGCTATAGGCTACGTGGGATTAAGTTGATGAGTGCAAGGCGAGGTAGGTCAAGATAGTATGCGTATTATTTGCCGCTACGAGCATTATTCTATAGATATAGGACTTAGGCAGTTGGCATCTTAAGTTATGTAGGGGATGAACGCATCCATAAGCATTGCTGAGCGACTAAACGATGCGCTTCCAAGGTGTATTTATCCTCAAGTGCGTAACTCCTAAGATAGAAGTAGGTTGATGAGGTCGCGCTTGTTGCATAAAGTGCAACCGTGATTCTTTTGAATCTATGCCCACGTGATGTAACACGTGATGCAACATGTAGCACTACATGTTATGCAACGAAGGCAATGGAAAGAGGATACAGACATGTTGGTAATCGTAGGCATTGTGGCAGCGTATTTGCTAGGTAGTATTCCAACTGGCTACTTAGTTGCCAGAGCTAATGGCGTGAACATTCAGCAGATTGGCTCTGGCAACATTGGCGCAACCAATGTCCTGCGTGCTGTTGGGCGCGGTGCTGCTGCTATTGTGATTATTGCTGATCCTCTCAAGGGTATGGTTGCTGTGTGGTTAGCTATGCTTGCCAACTTAGGAGGCTGGGGAACTGTCTTGTGCGGCTTGGCGGCGGTACTTGGTAATAATTTTAATATCTTTTTGCGCCTTAAAGGGGGCAAAGGGATTGCCACCAGTATAGGCGTGTTTATTGTGTTGGCCCCTGTGAGTACTAGCTTGGGCATTGTGATGGGGGTATTTGCAATTGTGTTGTGCCGTTATGTGTCAATGGGTTCGATGATTGGTATGTCGGTCACACCGCTTTTTCTGGCTTTGCACCGCCCTGAATTTAGCGTGCCCAAAATGTGTTTGAGCGTAACCTTATTTATCCTTAGCGTAGTACGCCACCGCAACAACCTCGAGCGGCTTGCCAAAGGCACTGAAAGACGTATTGGTGAGCGAGCAGGTGTAACCTCACCACCGGAAATACCTACACCCGAAACATCTACATCTGAAACATCTACACCTCAAACAGCAAACGATAGGACGCCAAGCGATGAAACCTTAGCAGATGTTGAGCAGTCAGTGTAAAGCTTTGTTACTAATAACATCCATTCGATTTATGTATGTGAATAAATGTGCATAAATTGATCTGTATTACAGCGTTAGTATCGAGCCAGCCTAATACTTACCGAGATACTCTGTTGAAAGTCAAGAGGGTAAGGTGGCGTCAAAAGGCTTGCTAGCAGTTAAGACCCCACAGACAATGCGTAGTAACTTAGCCATAGCAGCAACTAATGCCACCATCTTAGGTTTGGCGTTGTTGACTAGCCGGGTGTAAAACGTAGC
>JBCCOX010000440.1:0-4685 GCA_039025155.1 Deinococcota bacterium
ACAAAATATTCAAGAGGATTTTTCAGACCGTACCTATTTTGAAAACCTCCGGCTCGAGCCCTACTACCTCTACACGGCTGAGCGCGTACCCGAGGCGCGTCCCTTTTTACACGAGATTGTCGAGCACACGCGGCAGCGCTTATTTACCCTAGTTCACGGCGACTACAGCCCTAAAAATGTACTTGTTTACGATCAAACTCTCATCCTGCTCGATCATGAGGTGATCCATATTGGCGATCCTGCGTTTGATCTGGGGTTTTCTATGACGCATTTGCTGAGTAAAGCGCACCATGTGAAAACTAAACGGCAAGCTTTTGTTGAGGCAAGTCAACTTTACTGGCAACACTACCTGCAGGTGTTGGGAGATGTTGACTTTGTGAATAACTTAGAGCGTTATGCTGTGCGTCATACTTTGGCATGCTTACTCGCCAGAGTGGCTGGGCGGTCACCACTCGAGTACCTCAGCCCCACCGAACAAGCTGCCCAGTGGAATGCTGTCATCGACCTGATGCAGGCACCCCCAGCCACAGTAGACGAGCTCATTACATCATTTACGAGCAAAATTTAAGGAGGTTAGTGTGTCTGTTATTGACGCGCTCACAGCGCTAGAAATTTTAGATTCACGCGGGCGTCCGACGATACAAGTAACGTGCACGCTAGCAAGTGGTGCGTCGGCTACGGCATCGGTTCCTTCAGGGGCATCTACCGGGCAAGCCGAGGCTTGGGAACTGCGCGATGGTGACATGATGCGCTTTGCAGGGCTAGGCTGCCAGCAGGCGGTGCAAAACGTCAACACTGTGATTTGTGCCGCCCTAAAACAGCATCCTTTTGATAGCCAAGCAGATCTAGATGAGGCTTTAATTGCGTTAGACGGCACTGCTAACAAACAACGCTTAGGTGCTAATGCATTATTGGGAGTATCACTTGCCTTTGCCAGAGCGCAAGCTTACGAACAAGGTGTCACCCTATATCAACACTTTGCCACGATGGTAGGGCTCGAGCTCACGTATTTACCCCGCCTCACCATCAACTTGTTTAGCGGCGGCAAACACGCGGGCGGGCAAGTTGCCATTCAAGACGTATTGGTTGTGCCCACGTCAGCACTTACCATCAAGGACTCACTCGCCCACACCTATGCCGTCTTGCAAAGTGCTGTTGGTCTCATTGAAACCAAGTACCATACCCGCCCGCTCAAAGCAGATGAGGGCGGCCTCGCGCCTGCGTTTGCTAGTGAAGACGCCATGATTGACGATGCCGTACAAGCTATTCAGCAAGCAGGCTTTCAAGCTGGGGAAGATATTGCCCTAGCGGTAGATGTAGCCTCGAGCCATTTTTATCAAGATGACCATTATCATCTTGGGCAGCAGGCGTTAACGGCGCCCCAGATGATTGACCACCTTAAAACATGGTTAGCTAAATACCCCATCATGAGCTTAGAAGACGGCCTCGCGGAAGAAGACTGGATGAACTGGACTAAACTCACCGCAGCACTTGGTCGGCAAAGCCTCATTCTTGGGGATGACTTTTTGTGTACTAACCCGGAGCGCATTCAACGTGCGGCAGAGCAGAAGGCTGCTAACGCGTTACTTCTTAAAGTCAATCAAATAGGTACGTTAACGGAGGCGGCTCGAGCCCTCAAACTCGCTCGAGACAACCACTGGCAGGTTGTTGTCAGCGCCCGTAGCGGCGAAACCGAAGACAACTGGCTTGCCGACCTTGCTACCGGCTGGCAGGCTGATTTTATGAAAGTAGGCAGTATTCAGCAAAGTGAGCGCCTTGCCAAGTACAACCGTTTGCTGGCTATCGAGGCAGAAACTAAGTTACCGCTAAGGCAACCTCTGTGACGACATCTGAGACAATGCGCGAGCCAATATTGATGCAGCCGCTCGAGCACAAAGTTGCCCTTGTGACAGGTGCCGCCAAAGGCATTGGTCAGGGTATTGCCCGCCAACTTGCCCGCCAAGGTGCGGCTGTTGTTGTTGCTGACATTGACACCGAAGCTGGTCAGTTAACAACTGCTGAGCTTCAGGAGCTGGGCGCGCAAGCGTCGTTTATTGAAACGGACATTAGCCTCGAGGAACAGATTATCGCTGCTGTAGATCACGCCAAAACCCACTACGGCGGGCTAGATATTCTCGTCAACAATGCTGGCATCAACTTAAGTTATGACGCCACCACCATGACCTCAGAAGAGTGGGATAAGGCGATGTCGATTGACCTCAAAGGCGCATGGCTCTGTGCCAAATATGCCATTCCAGAAATGCGTGTGCGCGGTCAGGGCGTCATTATCAACATCGCTAGCGTGCACGCCACCATGACCACTTACAACGTGTTTCCCTACGCTGCTGCCAAAGCGGGACTTATCGGCCTCACCAAAAGCTTGGCGCTGGACTGGGGTAAACACAACATTCGCGCAGTGGCTGTGAGTCCCGGTTGGGTCTTGTCAGATGTTGTCCGCAAAGGATTTGCCGAGCACAAAAACGGCCTCCAGCAAGAGGTTGTTGAAGCCAGTATTCCCGCTAAGTTTATTGCTGTTCCTGACGATATTGGGCACTTGGTTGCGTTTTTAGCCAGCGACAACGCGCGCTACATTACCGGAACTGAAATTGTGATTGATGGTGGCATCAGTGCGCGGTTTGCAGAACAGTAGGCACGTGTATCGTTCGAGGATGTTACATTTGTTAACGACACAATCATTATTTTTCAAAATTGCATATATGCAGATTGCATGGTGAATCATGTTTGAAACTCGGTTTGATGGTCAAGTCGCTGTTATAACAGGAGGTGCCAGCGGCATCGGTAAAGCAGTAGCCCAGCGTCTTGTACAAGAAGGTGCAACCGTCGTCATCGCTGACCGTGATGAGCAGGTGCTTGGGGAAGCTGCGAAGGAGCTCGAGGCTATCGGCTCGTGCTCAGCCGTAACGCTAGATATTGCCAATGAAACAGCCGTTCAAGATACCTTTAATGCCGTTGTACGTGAACATGGTCAGCTTGATGTTGTCCTCAACAGTGCTGGCATTGTCGGCGCAAGTGCGACCAATATCGTTAGTTACGACACCGCAACCTACGAACAGGTATTTCGTGTGAACCAGTTAGGCAGTTTTTTAGTCACTAAATACGCCATTACCCACATGCAAGCGCGCAATTACGGGCGCATTTTGCTGATGGCCTCTATTGCTGGTAAAGACGGCAACCCGGGCATGGTTGGCTATACGTCTACCAAAGCTGCAGTTATTGGGCTGGTGAAAGGTGTCGGCAAAGAGTTTGCAGAGACCGGCATCACCGTGAACGGACTTGCGCCAGCCGTCATCAGCACGCCGATTAACCTTAAAACAGACCCCAAAATGCTCGAGTACATGACCAACAAAATACCCATGAAACGCCTTGGTACCGTTGAAGAAACGGCAGCACTTGCCTGCTGGATTTTATCCAAGGAGGCAAGTTTTAATACTGGCTGCGTGTTTGATTTATCGGGTGGGAGGGCTGTTTATTAACGGCCCAGTGCCCATCACGTGTGAGGCTGATAGCAAGTGCGTCAATCTCGACTTGGATGGACGCTGCTAGCGAAGCAAGATCACCTTGAGCGCGCTGAAGCAAGCTAAAATTTACGGCAAAGTTATTGCGCCTCGAGCTGGGCAAGTTGCTCTCGTAAGCGTTTAATCTCTTCATCTTTACTCTGCAGTTCAACCCGCAAACTGTTGATGGTTTCATTTAGTGCCGCAATGATGTCCTCAGACTCAGCTATACTGCCAGCCTCACCAGGTACAGACGTATCAAACGGTGGCTTAAATACCTCTGCAGAGGGTTGGCTTAGCTGCTCAGCAAAGGTTTCTGTGGGCGTATCACCGGATTGAGCTTGCAGTTCTTGTTTAATCACGTCCCGCGCACGTTGGGCTAACGCCTTGGGCACTTTGAACGGCATGTCTTGTCCTTGCTTTTCTTGACAAACTCGGGCAATTTCTTTTTCGTCTGGGTAGCCTACCGCAAGCGCGGCAATCGCTTCTTGGTTGTTGTCATAGTTTTGTTTGATGAGTAAGCGCGTGGCGTACTGAGCTTGCGCGTCGGTCGCAGGAAGTTTGCTGTTGCCGTCGCCAAATTGACCAGCGGCTGGGCTCGAGACTCCCGTTTTGCGCTCAGGATAACTATCTGGATCAGCAGGATCACGATCCGAATAGCCTGAGCCAGTGTCTTTATGTTTTTTAATGATGTCCCGTGCAGTGTTGGCACTTACTGCTTGACCAGATTCAGCCAGCTTCAATGCTTCGTCGCGCGCTTCTTCAGGCGTTGACGGTCGCCCTAGTTCAATAGCTGCCGTTAAGCCAATCGGTAAATTTTGTGCGCCCCCGGGCAGTTTGCCAAACGTCTCATAAACGTTGATGTAATTGTAGGCGTACTGCCGACTCCAGCCGAGTTCGTCTTTAATCCAGCCCAAAAACCCACCTTCGCGGTCGCGGGCCAGTTCGCGGGCGTCGTGCAAGTGTTTCCCCAGCATGATGCAGTCGTGCAGTAACTTGGTGTGTCCGGACTTAATCTCATCACGCAAGTGATCGAGCTGATTTTCGCTAGTTTCAGTCGCAAGGGTTGTACTTTGCCCAGTATTGCTTTGCATAATTGCACGTTATCGCGTTTGGTTAGGTGGTGCATTTGTTGCCACTACTTTTAGCCGTTCTATGACAACATCACGT
>JBCCOX010000441.1:0-4674 GCA_039025155.1 Deinococcota bacterium
CAACGTAGCTAAAGCAACCCGGGCCCGCGTCCGTGAGGTAATCACCGCTCTTGGTTACCGCCCCAACAGTGCTGCTCGGCAACTCGTTACAGGTGCGCGCAATACTGTAGGTATCATCAGTTACGGGATGAACCACTACGGCCCCGCGCAGATGGTGCAAAGCATTGAGCGTGCGCTCAAACAGCAGGGCTACGGCTTGGTGCTCGCCTCGCTGGATAGTTTGGAAGCAGCAAGTTTGCAGGCGGCTATTACGGCGCTCGAGCACTACCCTATCGCCGGGCTCATTTTAGTGACACCGCTACTCGCTGATAGCCTCACCGATGTAGCCCAGTTTTGTGGTGGTGTGCCGTTTGTGTTGGTAGATGCACCCGCTAGCCTTGCTAGCACAGGTACGCCTACGGTGCGCATTGACCAAGCTTTGGGAAGTAGGCTGGCAACAGAGCACATTTTAAGCTTGGGTCACCGCCGTATTGCAGAAATTAGCGGCCCGCGGTTGTGGAGTGGCGCATCTGAACGGCATCAGGCATGGTCTGATGCGCTTTGTGCTGTAGGGCTGAGCGGGCAACCCAGTTTTGAAAGTGACTGGACGGCAGCAGGTGGCTTTGAGGCTACCGAGAACATCATCATGACGGATATTTTGGAGCTTGCTGAGCCAGTGACGGCGATTGTGGCAGGGAATGACCAGATGGCGCTAGGAGCCATCGCAGCCTTGCATGCGCGCGGCTTACGGGTTCCAGATGACGTGTCTGTTGTGGGTTTCGATAACGTTCCCGAAGCACGGTTTTACGAGCCGCCGCTAACAACCATAAGCCAGCAATTTGATGAACTAGGCGAGCAGAGTTCAGCGTTGTTGCTCGAGCTTATGACCGCGAAGCCAGTTGCAAAACAAGCTGTGTTAGCACCCAAGTTGGTGGTGCGCTCGAGTACCGCCCCGCCAAGACGACCTTAGTAGCAACATCAATATGTACTTAGTTCCTTTCCTTGTACTTAGTTCCTTGGCTGAGGCAGTCATCATTTCAACTAGCTCGAGACATATCACTAGAAATACGCCATAGTAGGCATTAGCAGACCTTGACAACAGCAGACCTTGACAACGGCATCCGATAACTCGATTTTCCTGCGTGTGATGTTTTTTCTTTAGCAAGAAGATGAACTCAATAAGTTGATACCTACCACTGAAAATTAGTCGGAAGATATTAAAACTCAGTTATTTTGAAAGGACCGTTTTATGCCAACCTATACCATCGGCATCGACTTTGGCACGCTTTCGGGGCGGGCTTTATTGGTGGATGCCGCCACCGGGCAAGAAGTCGCCACCGCCGTGTTGGACTATCCCCACGGTGTCATTGACGAAACTCTACCTACCAGTGGGCAAACCCTCCCGCCTGAGTGGGCGCTGCAGCATCCGCTGGATTATTTAGAGGTCATCAAAAAAACTGTTCCTGAAGTCCTCGCACAAACCTCGGTAAGTCGTGATGAGGTTGTCGGTATTGGTATTGACTTTACGGCGTGCACGATGCTACCAGTTAAAGCCGACGGAACACCGCTCATGAGCTTAGCTGACTGGCAAGACAACCCACATGCTTGGGTCAAACTGTGGAAACACCACGCCTCTCAACCGCAAGCTGATGCCATCAACCAAACAGCGACAGAGCGCGGTGAAAGCTGGCTAGCCCGTTATGGCGGCAAGTACAGCAGCGAGTGGTTTTTTTCTAAAGCGTTACAAATTTTGGAAGAAGCCCCGGATGTTTATAAGGCAAGTGACAGGTTGCTCGAGGCTGCTGATTGGGTCATCTGGCAGTTAACTGGCGTGGAAACGCGCAACGCTTGCACTGCCGGTTACAAAGCGATGGTGCAAGCGGACGACTATCCGTCAGAAGACTTTTTTGCAGCGTTACACCCCGACTTTGCAGATGTCGTAAGTAGCAAGATGAGTCGTGAGTTTGCGCAACTTGGAGATAACGCAGGCGGACTTACCGCAACTTGGGCAGACCTTACCGGACTTGCTGAGGGGACGGCTGTGGCGGTTGCCAACGTGGACGCCCACGTGACCGCTCCGGCGGTCAAAGCTACCCAACCGGGTGTCATGGTCATGATTATGGGCACGTCTACCTGCCATGTGATGTCGGCTCCAGACATCCATAATGTAGAAGGTATGTGTGGCGTGGTGGACGGCGGCATTGTACCCGGCTTATACGGCTACGAAGCGGGGCAGTCCGGCGTGGGAGATATTTTTGCGTGGTTTGTGGACAACGCTGTGCCACAGGAATATGTGGAGGCTGCTAACGCGGCGGGGTTAGATATTCATGCTTACCTCGAGCAAGAAGCTGCCAAACAACAGGTCGGCGAACACGGCCTGCTTGCCCTCGATTGGTGGAACGGCAACCGCTCAACCTTGGTGGATACGGAACTTTCCGGCTTACTGGTTGGCATGACCTTGGCTACCCGCGCGCCAGACATCTACCGAGCTTTAATTGAAAGTACCGCTTACGGCACGCGCGAAATCATTGAAGCATTTGAGCAACAAGGTGTGGAAGTGCGTGAACTGGTTGCGGCGGGCGGTTTACCTGAAAAAAATGTATTATTGCGACAGATTTACGCAGATATCACCGGACGTACGCTTAAACTGGCTGGTTCTGCCCAAGCTCCTGCTCTCGGTGCTGCTATGCACGCAGCGGTGGCGGCTGGTGTCTACCCAGACATTCACGCAGCGGCGGAGGCCATGGGCAACCTCAAAGAGGAAGTTGTCACGCCTATTCCTGAGAATCAAGCTGTTTACGACACGCTTTACAGCGAATACAAACGCCTCTACAACAGCTTTGGACGCGGCGAAAATAATGTCATGAAAACCCTCAAACGGGTACGACAACGAGCTAAACAAAAGTCGGCGCAGGCGGCTGCATGATGCAAACTATGTCCAGTCAGTATCCTAGTCAGCATCAGTATCTTAGTCAGTATCAGTGTTGGCACGAGAAACAGGGGACAACGTTATGAAAGAACTGGCGACGCCAAGTTTATGGTTTGTGTGCGGGTCCCAACATCTTTACGGCCCCGAACCTCTCAAAGAGGTTGATAGTAACGCCCAGCAAGTTGCCACAGGTTTACATAATGCCGACGCCACCGCGTTACCTATTGTTTACAAAGGACTGCTGACCACACCAGAAGAGATTACCGCGCTTTGTGCTCAGGCAAATGCCGCCCCAGGCTGCGCTGGGCTTATTATTTGGATGCATACGTTTTCGCCTGCCAAAATGTGGATTCGTGGACTATCCAAACTCACTAAGCCGCTCTGCCATCTACACACGCAGATGAACCGTGACTTGCCGTGGGACAGCATTGACATGGATTTTATGAACCTCAACCAAGCGGCTCACGGCGACCGTGAAGCGGGGTTTTTGCACAGCCGCATTGGGCTTAAGCGTAAGGTCATTGTTGGTCACTGGCAAGACCCAGACGTTCACACTGAACTTGGCAGGTGGACTCGAGTAGTGCATGCTTGGCACGACCTTCAAGGGGCCAAATTTGCCCGTATCGGTGACAATATGCGTCAGGTTGCAGTTACCGAGGGTGATAAGGTTGCTGCTGAACTGCGCTTTGGTGCATCTATCAATGGTTACGGTGTGGGGGATGTCGTCGCCTACGTTCAAGCGGTAAGTGATTCTAAAATCAGTGAGTTGGTGACGGAGTATGAAGATGTGTACGACGTTGCTGCCAGTTTGCGGCAAGGTGGTGAGCAGCATGATGCCCTGCGCTATGCAGCTCGGCTCGAGCTTGGCTTGCGGTCGTTTTTAGAAGAGGGTAACTTTAAAGGCCTCACCGATACGTTTGAAGATTTGCATGGATTGGAGCAACTCCCCGGCATCGCCATTCAACGGCTCATGGCAGACGGTTACGGCTTTGGTGCTGAAGGCGACTGGAAAACCTCTGTGCTTTTGCGTGCTATGAAAGTTATGGCGCATGGGCTAGACACTGTCTCCGGCAAGGGGGGCACGTCTTTCATGGAGGATTATACCTACCACCTAGCGCCCACAGGTCACCAAGTGCTGGGTGCACACATGCTGGAAATTTGCCCGTCCATTGCTTCAGGAACGCCTAGTGTCGAAATTCACCCCTTAGGTATTGGCGGTAAAAGCGACCCGGTGCGCCTCGTGTTTAGCGCACCCGCAGGTGAGGCCATCAACGTGTCGCTTATTGACATGGGCAACCGTTTCCGCCTTATTGTCAACGAAGTCACCGCGGTCAGCCATCCGCCCTTACCCAAGTTGCCAGTTGCTAGGGCTGTGTGGGAATGCAAACCTGACTTTAAGACCGCAATTGCAGCGTGGATTTACGCAGGCGGCGCGCATCACACGGTTTACAGCTATCCGCTGACAACGGCGTATCTAGAAGACTTTGCTGAGCTGGCTGGTGTTGAGCTCATTGTGATTGATGATGCCACAACATTACGCGAACTAAAACGCGAACTTGCACATAACGACCTTACCTACGCACTATCGCAGGGGTTGCGAGGCTAGTTGACGACCTAAATTTTGTTCTACCAAATGGCGTTGTTGCATGAATGGGACTAAAAAGAGTTGCGGGGTAAATGTTAAGTTAGATGTGTGAAGAAAAAACCGAACAAATACCGAATCCGCAACTGGTCTGAGTATAACGCAGGTTTGCGACAACGCGGCG
>JBCCOX010000442.1:0-4648 GCA_039025155.1 Deinococcota bacterium
TAGGTTCATCAGATCCTCCTCGCGTCAGTTGATGCTCTTATATCAGCATCGAACTCAATTCTGAATCTCTAGTCTGTCACATCAGCCCGTATTAAATGAACTGTATACGGTTTAATGGTCATACAGCTCATACGTTTGTAAGCGCGTCACTCAGTTTTCTCTTGAAGGAGATATACATGACACATCCCAAAATTACCTTTATTGGCGCGGGTAGCACCGTGTTTGCCAAAAATCTGATGGGGGACATCCTCAGCTACCCAGAGCTAGCGGAATCCACCTTGACCTTATTTGATATTAACCAGGAACGCCTCAACACGTCGGAGATTGTGGCCCACAAAATAGCTGATGTTCTGGGCGTGCATCCCAAAATTGAGGTGACAACCGACCGTAAACGTGCACTGGATGGTGCTGACTATGCCATCAGCATGTTTCAAATTGCTGGCTACAAACCCGGCACGGTCACCGATTTTGAAATTCCTAAAAAGTACGGCTTACGCCAGACGATTTCGGATACGCTTGGGATTGGTGGCATTATGCGCGGGCTTAGGACAATTCCAGTGTTTTTGGATATGTGTCAGGAGATGGAGCAACTCTGCCCGGATGTGACGCATCTGAACTACGTCAACCCCATGGCGATGAACTGCTGGGCAATGAACAAAGCGAGCAGTATTAAGACCGTTGGCCTGTGCCATAGTGTGCAAGGGACGGCTGAACAACTGGCTAAAGATATTAACGTACCCATTGAGGACATCAACTACCTGTGTGCAGGCATCAATCACGTGGCGTTTTATTTGCAGTTTGAGCGGGATGGAGTTAGCCTCTACCCAGAGATTGCCAAGGTCATCGACGAAGATCGCGTACCCGACTGGAACCGCGTACGCTACGAGATGTTTAAACGTTTGGGCTATTTTGTCACCGAGTCCAGCGAGCACTTTAGCGAGTATGTGCCGTGGTTCATTAAAGACGGCCGCGACGACTTGATTGAGCAGTTTAATATTCCACTAGATGAGTACATTCGCCGCTGTGAAGTACAAATTACGGGGTGGCGTTTTATGAAGGAGAAGCTCGAGCACCCCGAAGCTGACCTCACCGCCGAGTTTGAAACCGCTATGCGTAATGCTGGCGTTGCTGAAGAACATATGCCGCTAGTCGTCAATAACTTTGAAAACCTCGACAAGGTAAAGCGCTCCAAAGAGTACGGCTCAACCATTATCCATTCACTGCATACAGGTACGCCTAGCGTGATTTATGGCAACGTGCAAAACGACAGCTTAATTGATAACTTGCCTGATTGCTGTGTGGAAGTGCCGTGTGTCGTGGACAAAAACGGCGTACAACCGACCAAAATTGGCGCGCTCCCCCCACAACTTGCGGCGCTTATGCAAACCAACATTAACGTGCAGGCGCTAACCGTAGAAGCTGCCCTTACCGGCAAACGCGAACATATTTATCATGCTGCCATGTTTGACCCGCACACGGCTGCTGAACTTGACCTTGTCCAGATTCATGATTTGGTGGATGATTTGTTAGACGCCCATGCACAATGGTTGCCAGAGAGTTTCAGGCTAGCTAGGGATGTTGTTGCTGTTTAAAGCGATAGGTGTTGAGCAAACTATGAATCTGTTGATGTATGAGTGATACTGCACGACCAAACTTGAGATAAAACAAATTCATCACTATATTTAATGTCTTAAGACAGTCTGTAACGTGCTTTCTTGAGATCGTCTTTGTGGTGAAATCAGCTTGGTGATGCAATACGCATTCTGACTAAACGCTGCATAAACTCGCCAGAGTTTATGTCGTTTCCACCTATATCTGCATCTTTTTCTACGCGAAGGTTGTCTTGCTGATGCTCGGAATCATGCGGGTTCATTCCCAAAAGAATTACCTGGAAACAGTATGACACAAGGTGATGTGTAAAGCTCGAGCTACTTGCACATCACCTTTTTCTATGTCTATAACCGTAGGTACACACAAATTTACTGAGGTGACGGCGTATCAAGTTGTCGCATGACTGCTGGAATCCAACAAGAATGCGTTTTGGTCAACATAGTTTTCACGGTAAAATCATCACATTCACATGAAGTTTTCCCAATAAATGTCTCATCCGCAAAAAGATAGGCTTATGTTAACGAAATTTCAGTCAACATCGTAGTGTGTGCTTGAGTTGCTAAGACAAACTTTGAGTAAAGTTTGAATAGTGATTGTCCAAGCTTTGACGCAACACCTTAACGTTAAGGCCAAACCCCATTCAGTTTACGTATTCAATCACTATCGAAAGGAGGGTGGTGCATGAACACCGCAGTGCAACAGAAAAATTATGCTGATGTACTCACGTTCATCCCGGGTGAAGTTGTTCTTTTTCCTGGTAAGTCAGACAATGTTTACAGGGTTAGCGAAGGGCTTATTCGTATTCACACCGTTGATGACGAAGGTAATGGTCTCACTTTGCGCTATATTAAACCGGGAGGCTATTTTGGTGAAGAGGCAATTTGTGGCTTATCACGGCGCTATTTTGCAGAAGCAGTAACCTCGAGCAGTGTTGAGGTGATTAGCCCGGTGACACTAAGTGCTGAAGAAAACCTTGACCTAACTGCCCACCTCGTTGAAGCGATGGAACGTATGTACCGTTCGCTTTACCGACTTTCTGGTAAGCGCCTTAAAGCGCGTATCGCTGCAGAGTTGCTCGATCTACAAGATAGCGCACTTGCCACCAAAGGTGGTCGTGATGAACCCGTCGTACACATCACGCACGACGACTTAGCAGCAGCCGTTGGCTCAGTTCGTGAAACGGTCACCAAAGTAGTTGGTGAACTTGGGCGTGAAGGTGCCATTAGCGCAGGGTACGGCAAAATTGCCCTTGCTGACATTGAATTACTGCGGGAGATTGCTGGCGAGTAAGTATTCGATATATTGTTAGTTTCGTTTAACACATTTGTGACACATTTGTGACGTAGCAAAAGCTGCGTCACTTTTTTATTTTTTAGGGGGTTGAAGATAACGATTAAGGGGACTACTCGCTAATAGTAATGTCCGCTTTTCCCAAAGAGGAAGCAACAACGCGCTACTAATAATCAACACTGCGCCGATACCTTGAATACGTGACAACCGCTCACCAAGAAACATCGCTGCCCAAACGATGGCAAGCAGGGTTTCAATAGGTGCAAGTAACGCAGCTTGCCCGCTACCCATAAGCTGAATGCCCGTAAATAAGCTCAACCTAGCGATGACTGTGGCAATAATTGCTGTGTAAAGGATCACCCCCCAACCTAACGGCGGAATAGTGGGTAGTCCTCGAGCCTGAATGACAAGTTGTAGCGCGTACACACAGCCGACAATCAACGCTGCAACTGTCAAGCTGTATAGGGTGATGGTAAGGGGCGGATAGCCGTGTAACTGCCACTGAATCCAGTTGGCATTTAGCGCAAAGATCATCGTCGTAACAATCATTAGGCTGATGCCGATGCTACTAACTTCGCCGCCCGGCCCCACAAGTAAATACACACCCGTTAACGCAATAACTAAGCGGAGCAGGTTAGGGCGCGTAAGTGACTCACCACGCAGTGCCAAAAATATAAGCACAAACAGCGGATACACCGAGATAAGCATGGTGGCAATGGAGACATCTAAAAAGGTAAGTGCTGTGTAAAACAGCAGCAAACTGACACCGTTGTAAGCACCTGCAATAGCACAGTGAATAAGCCCGTGGCGGTCAATTTTGGCAATACTGGGTCGCCACACAACACCCCCCCAGAGCAATCCCACAGCTAGCCACGAGCGCACACTGAGTAACATGATGGGGTCAAGCTCGGCATTTAGACCAAAACGAATAACAGTAGGTGCTGTGCTTAAACAAAACACCGCCGTGAGAATACACGCTGCACCACGCACATATTTAGGTGAGTTGCGCAGACGAGTTTGTAATTGCTCGAGCCTCACGCGGAGGTAATAGTAGGCTGTGAGATGTTCCCGGAAGGGTTTCTTGAACGGTGTCTTTTGGAACGACCGCTTTTGGAACGACCTCGAGCGCGCGATGGCGAACGACTGACATCATGATTGTCGGTTCTAGCGCTACCTGCAATCAGGTCAAGGTCTGCTGCTGATGTGTCTATGTTGACCTTTAACCACGTGCTTACAAGGTCATTCACATCTTTTAAGGTTTGTAATTTAATAATGTCGGGGCGCATCTCTGTAAATTGAGGCATCTCTTTAAAATACTTTAAACAGTGGCTGCGCATCGGTAACATGCCCTTGGATTCACCGTACCAACTTACGTTCATCGCAGCGTGGCGCACAACGAGGTTAGCTAGGTCTTGCTGTGTGAGCGTGGGTGCACTGCCAGAAAGCTCAGCAAAAATCCACGGCCGCCCTACAGCGGCCCGGGCCACCATCACACCTAAGCCACGGGCGCGGTAGCTATCAAACTGGGGTTTGCTGTGAACGTCTCCGGAACCCACGACTGGAATGCTCAGTTGGCTAGCAACCTCGGCAATTGTGTCCCAGTTGACCTCACCGCTGTATTTTTGGGTTGCGGTTCGCCCGTGAATGGCGATGAGGGCAGCGCCAGCTTCCTCGAGGGCAGTGGCAACCTCGAGCACGTTCACTATGTCGTAGCCCAAACGCATTTTGGCACTTACTGGTACGGGCA
>JBCCOX010000443.1:0-4640 GCA_039025155.1 Deinococcota bacterium
AATCTTGATACTGTGCGAGTACAGACCCATCTAACCCTAGTTCTTGACGCAGGGATTCGACGGCCTCAGGGTTCACCACACGCTCACCTACCCTTGCTCGAATAATGGCCATAGCCGGGTCTACACCGGTGAGGTAAGGCAGTAAAAAAATAAACCAAGACGCTACAAACAAAGTGATAATGAGAGCAAACACACGCTGTAAAACAAATCTGGTCATAACAACACATGAGGGTGAGCTCCAGCCCACCCTCTCCTATTACATTAGGTCGAACTACTCAACATCTAGCTCGGCAGTTAGCGTGTAGTTCTCGAGCAAGTGGGGCTGGTAGTTAAGGACACCGTTGCGGTACGCAAAACTTTGCTCGGTGTAATTTAAAAAGATACTGGCAACATCCTCTTCAACAACAATCTGCTGAATGTCCCGGTAGATATCAAAACGCGCGTCGCTATCTGCTGTACTCTTTGCCTGGGCAAGTAGGGCGTCAACCTCTTCATTACAATACAAATTGAGGTTGTAACCGCCACCGCAGGAAAAATCTGCTGTTAAGAAGCCTTCTGGGTCGTAGGTATCAATTGAATGACCACGCGACACAATAAAGATGTCAAAATCCCCCTCGAGCACATCTGCTTCAACAATGCCGTAACTTGCAATGCGCACTTCAACGTTAAAGCCAACTTGGCTCAGCATATCTTGTAAGACAACCGCTGTAGGAGGTAGGGATGGACGGCCAGGATAGGTAAAAATGCGCAGATTAAGTTCGCCCTCGTCGTAACCTGCTGCAGCTAGGGTTGCCCTAGCAGCTTCGGGGTCATAGGTGTTGGCAACTAAGTCAGGATTGACCCAAGCTTCGTTACTTGCAAAAGGACCTACCGCAGCCTGACCTACACCTTCTAACACCGCAGCTACAATAGTCTCTTTGTCAATAGCTTGCAAAACAGCACGGCGAACATTTACATCTGCCAGAGGTCCTGAGGCATTGTTTAGGTATAGGGTACGGGTGCGAGGCTGGGCGATGTTAACAACGGTCAAGTTGGGATCTGCCTCGAGGATTGGTAGTAAAGGAATAGGTAAGCTAGACGCAATATCTACTTCCCCTGCGCGCAGCATGGTTGCACCTGTGTCCGCATCGGGTATAGATAACACAGTTACAGCATCAAGCTGAACGGGACCGTCCCAATACGTTTCATACTTAATAAGTTCCGCGCGCTGTTCAGGAATAACCTCTGCCAGAATAAACGGACCTGTACCTGTACCAAATGGACTGGGCGGCGTGCTTTCATAGGCTGCTGGCGCCAAGATCCCAAAACTAGGGCTAATGAGGCGGTTCGCCATAAGCGCATCTTCTGATGTTGTTCTAATCGCCACTTGAAATTCAGAAACAGCTTCGACGCCCTCAATACTCTCTGGATCTAGACCGCGCGGTGGAGCATCAGACGCAAACAGGTACTCAAAGGCAGTAACGACGGCCTCAGCGTTGAAGGGCTCACCGTTTTGGAAACTCACGTCGTCACGCAAGGTGAAAACCCATTCCAGAGGGCTTGTTTGTTCCCATGAACTTGCCAGCATGGGTACCATCTGCCCATCAAAATCCACTTTGACAAGTGTCTCAGTGACACCCCAGCGAGACAGTGAACGCGCGTCATCTGTTTCTATCGCAAAGCCTGCACTCGGCCAAAAAACCTCACTTATCGTAATGGTCTTTGGGGTCTGAGCCAAACCTAGGGAAAAAAGCATAAACATGGCTAAACATTTGATGAGCATATGTACCTCCAGAGTAGTCAGGCAAAGTAGTTGGGTGCGATTAGTTGAATATGAGTAGATTGAGGCTATTAGCTAAAGAGCTAAGTGAGAATGAATTATCAATAGGGATTCTAACCCTCTCAATATATGTGGTGCAGTAGGCTTTCATACTCGCTGTGTATGGGCATCTACTGTGTGCATCGAGATGCTTTACTGCGCTCTCGAATTAGCAACAATGCGTATATTTTTACGAGTGAGGTAATTCCGACTAAACTCGTCGAGATTCTATATCACTTTTTTATTGAGGTCAAGCACATCTATGTCATACAAGGCTTGAGATTGAGGTTAAGCATGATGCCAGATCCCTACTTGTATATACACCCATCTCACTTAGCTTGAATGTCTGTCAAGGCTTTAAGTTCAACACTTAACATCACTAGTTAGTTGCTATACCACTTAGTTTTGTACGAGTCTTTTTTTAATTCCAAGTTTGACAGTCGGGATTAAATCTGACAAGATGAATTGAATCTTGAGTGGTCTACTCAAGATTGCATTTATTCTCGCAATATATGCATTAGAGCGTCAATTTAGGGGGTAACATCTGTGACTTGTCAGAATGCCAAAGTGCTTGCCAAGCATAGCAAATTTCGCTACATCGCTGCATGTACCTGTTGTGAAGGTGTTGTGCACATTTCATGGGATGTTGCAACGTTTCACTTGCACCAAGCCGACTTTTTTGATCTTCGCGGTGCTGTTGCCAAACTTATTCCCCCTGCAACCGGACAGGCTCAAACTCTATGGATAGGCACAACAGGCATTGCCCTTAATCCAACCGACTACCGTATTTTATGCGAGCTTGTCAACAGTGCGTTTCAACACTTGCCCCTAACAACGCCTACCCAACACGAGGCTAGGGCACTTAACTGATGCAGCTATTTATGAAGGTGTCAGTGGCAAGCATCATTGTAAGCATTAGCAGTTTGATCTTGACACTTTTATACTTCGCATTTTTTACATCGCTGTCAGCTTATATGGCATATGCACTTGCCATCATACTAAGTATTTCGGTGTTTCTACTCAGCACTACATTTTTGCCTAATGCGCAACAACCTCAGCAATTTAAGAGACAGCAATTTAAGAGACAGCTTAATTCTCGACAACATAAAAGCAATGAGCGCATAAGCCTACACATGCGTGTAAGAAAACTCTTGAGCATTTGTGTAGATGCTCGTACCAACGCCCCTAAAAATCCCTCAAAAATCCAAAGGAGAGACTTTCATGAATGACCAGTGCTTACTTGATATTTCTGGCTTGAGCGTTAACTTTTCAACCGACGAAGGTGTGGTTGAAGCGGTCAAAGACTTATCGTTTCACATTGATCAAGGTGAAACGGTTGCGGTTGTAGGTGAGTCCGGTTCAGGTAAGTCAGTAACCTCACTGGCAACTATGCGGCTCATCCCTAGCCCACCGGGCAAAATTGTGGCGGGTAACATCAGTTTTAGAAAACGCAGTGGTGAGATCGTGGCCATTGAACGCGCTAATGAACGCACTATGCGGGGCATTCGCGGCAACGACATCGCCATGATTTTTCAGGAACCCATGACCAGCTTAAACCCTGTGTACACCGTGGGTGACCAAATTGCCGAAGCGATTGTGTTGCACCAGAAAAAGACCATGAAGCAGGCCTTGCGGATCGCAACTGAGATGCTCGAGCTGGTCGAAATTCCCGAACCTGCCAAGCGCGTTAAACACTACCCGCACCAAATGTCTGGCGGGATGCGCCAGCGGGTCATGATTGCCATGGCCTTATCATGCCGACCAGCGTTACTCATTGCTGATGAGCCTACCACCGCGCTAGATGTGATTATTCAAGCTGAGATTCTTGATCTTATGCGCAAATTGCGCAGTGAAATTGATATGTCGATGTTATTTATTACCCACGATTTAGGGGTCGTTGCTGAAATTGCTGACCGGGTTGTAGTGATGAACCAAGGCGAAAAAGTTGAAGAAGGTACAGTCAACGATATTTTTGACCGTCCTCAAGATGAGTATACCATCAAGCTACTTGAGGCTGTCCCGCGGATTGATGCCGACAAACCTGCACCCGATCAGCAGCAAGATCCCAATATTCTTATGCAAGTCAAAAACCTGCGGACCTGGTTCCCCATTCGGGGCGGTATTCTGTCGCGCACACTGGGTCATGTTAAAGCTGTGGATGATGTTTCATTTGATATTCGTAGAGGTGAGGTTTTGGGGCTGGTAGGCGAGTCTGGCTCGGGTAAAACCACGGCTGGCAGGTCAATTCTTAGACTCATTGAACCTACAGGTGGCGAAGTCCTCTATGACGGTGTTGACCTTGCTAAGTTATCTAAAGGCCACATGCGCAGCTACCGCCGCAAGATGCAAATTATCTTCCAAGACCCTTACGCCTCACTGAACCCGCGCATGACGGTTGCTGATATTGTTGGTGAGTCCCTCGTCATTCACAAACTCTTCAAAACAAAACAACAACGTGTTGACCGCGTGGTGGAGTTGCTCGAGCTTGTTGGTCTAGAAGCGTGGCACTTACGCCGTTACCCTCACGAGTTTTCAGGTGGGCAGCGGCAGCGCATTGGCATTGCTAGGGCGCTTGCCGTTGAGCCTGAGTTTATTGTGGCTGATGAATGTGTGTCTGCACTGGATGTCTCGATTCAAGCACAAGTCTTAGACCTACTCAGAGAGTTACGAGAAAAACTCAGCTTAACGATGCTGTTTATCTCGCACGATTTAGCTGTAGTGGAAGAAATTAGCGACCGTGTGGCAGTGATGTACAAAGGCAAGTTAGTTGAAGTGCAAGATGCCCACCGCCTCTACCGCGACCCGCAACACAACTACACCAAAGCTCTGTTATCATCTGTGC
>JBCCOX010000444.1:0-4622 GCA_039025155.1 Deinococcota bacterium
AAGTCCATCATGTCGAGCCAGTAACCACCAGTATGGAAGCGCGCTCGGCTGCAGGCACCTAGGTAGGTTGTGAAGTTGGTGCTCGAGCCGGGGTAAAAATTGCCCCAGTTAGGCTGGCTGTGCTCGTAACGGTAGAGCGAAGGATAGTAATCGGTTTTGCCAATAAAGGCATTTCGCCAATCGTTGTTCCAACTGTTAACGCTACAGGCATAATCTTCGTAGCCAGGGTCATCTAGTCCCATAGTGTTTAAGCTGCTACGTAAATCACGCGCTGTTGCGTTCAAGCCTCGTTCGGTAGCTAAACGAGCATGGTTGCTTACGAGCAGTTCGGGTGCGTCACTTGTTTCTGGTGCAAGGGCAGTGAAAACCTCGAGCGGGCTTGCGTCGTAACGTTCAACCAGTGCTGCAACTTGTGAACTAACACCAACATTACTCGTTTCAACCACGCCTAAGTAGCCATCACCAACGTCCATAAACTGAAGCTGGCTACCACTTTCTAGGTCAACCGTTAGCAGAACCTCAGGGCGTTCAATGCCAATAGTAGTGTCATCTTCTTCAACAAGGTTAAAGCAGTCCGGTTCGTCTACTGGATTACACCTCTCGATGTTGGTTAAAGGGTCAGGGGCCGGTGTGGTTGAACAAGCAGCAAGTGCTGCGGCAATTACAACAAGCAAAAATACATGGATGCGGTTCATGATGTCCTCCAAAATGTTGTTTGGCACAATGTTGTGTGGCTGTGCGCCAGTATCTAAGGGGGTATCTGCGGGGCTCGGTAAGTTATGCAAGGTCAGGCTCGAGCCTCGCTGTACGCACAGCCTAGGGGGCTCACTCCGTAGCTTAGCTAGATACCAAGTGAGGTATACATGTGGCACAAGCTTCACGCACGACAGACGCAAGTAAAAACCTTGTGCCACCCAACAGTCGTAATGTCTCCCTCCTTGTTGAGGCTATGTAGACAACTGGGCTAGGACTGCCTACACGCTCCGCCAGCTTAGACAGAGGGCGTTTGCAAAGCGTTGCAAGCATGTGCTAGACGCATAAAGTACATATTTAGCTAACCCTATTCACATGCTGGCGTCTCGTTCAGGCTCCGTTCAGGGTGATCGCTCTACCCTTGCGGAGACGGTCAGCGGACTGTTGTGAATGACCCCTAGTGACCGCCTCATACGCCAACGAACCAGCCTGATGTGTTCCAAAAGGATGTGTGACCAATGGACGGACTCGAGCTAACCCTTCTAGGTACGCCCAAACTCTACTGGCAAGCTAAGCCGGTAGCATCTCCAGCACCTAAAAATTTGCTGTTACTGTGCTATCTCGCCCTAAAGCCTGAACCCCAACCCCGTGAGCACCTCACCCAGCTTTTTTGGCCGGGCGGCAAGCGGGCTAGTTTGCGGTTTGCCCTGCACAAATTACGCCAACTTCCGGGGGCAGACGACTGGCTACAAACGCCTGACAATTGCGTGAACATAACTGCAACAAGTGATGTGATGAGCTTTGAAGAAGCGTTACATCAAGGGCATTTTGAAGAGGCGTTATCTGTCTGGCAAGATGAGGTTACAGGTGCTAAAACCTTGCTGCACGGCCTGCAAGCAGATGATTGCCCTGAGCTAGAAACCTGGCTCGAGCAAGAACGAACACGCTTACAGTCGCACTATCTTGAGGCCTTGCAAGGTCGCTTACGCGAGCTAGAGCGCGCTGGTGAAGCTGCAGCGGCCTTGCGCTTAGCTCGTGACGTATTGCGTCACGACGAGCTTAACGAAGCTGTCCACCGCAGCATTATGCGGCTCGAGGCAGACCTTGGTAACAGTGATGCTGCTTTGGTGCAGTTTGAACGCTTGCGCGAGCTACTCCACAGCGAGTTAGGGCTCGAGCCTGAGGCAGAAACACACACGCTACTCACAACAATTGAAGATAACGCGCCGCGTCACCACCAACACGCGCGCGTGATAGCCAGCCCGGCAGAGGTTCCCGCCTTAGCTACGCAACTTGTCGGGCGTACAAGCTTGCTCGAGGAGATTCGTCACAAGCTCACCCAGCACCAGCACATGGTGTTACAAGGCTTTGGCGGCACAGGCAAAACCGCCCTTGCTGCGCAGCTTGCCGCCGACACCAGCCAGCAGGGTCAGGTGCTTTGGCTCGAGGCAGGTCACGACGCCCTAGACGCACTGTTAGATGGTATCGCTAGAGCCTACGACGACCACACAGCGTTTGTGCAAAGTGCCAACCCAGCGGAGTTTATTTACGGCCTGCTCGAGCGCCACGCACCGCTACTTATTGTGGTGGACGACGCTTGCAACGCTTATGCCCTCAGTCAGTTTAGGGATATTATACCCGCCCAGCAGCGTTTACTCGTGACCTCGCGGCAGCAGCACCGGGGGCTCCCCCGCGTTCAAGTGACTAGCCTCACGCGCGAGGATGCGCTTACGCTACTCAGCAGCCACACTCAACGCGACCTCAGCCAAGATAGTGATGCCTCGAGGTTATGTGACATCTTGGACAACCACCCGTTTTCATTGCGTTTAGCAGGCATTACCTTAGCTGTAGATGGTCTCACAACAAGGGAACTACTGGCACGGTTAAGCACAACACCTCACGACCTCAAAGCACCTGCGCAAAGCGCGCAATTGGCTGAGTCAACATCTACCTACAACAGCGTCACAGCTATGCTAAGTACCAGCTTAGACAGCTTGCCAGAGGATGTTTACGAGGCCTTTATGAGCATCGGCAACTTGTTTACCAGCAGTTGTACAGCAGACTTGCTAGCAGAACTCGAGCAGCGCTCTGTAAGTGAGGCTGAGGACGCCTTGTTTGAGCTTTATCAACGCGGTTTGGCGCAGCGGCAAAGCGAGGCTGGCAGTGACATCATCAGTTACCGGTTGCACGACCTTGCCTACAGTTTGGCGCGGGCGCGCAATCATCACCGCCCGGCCCGTGCTGCTAAGGCCTGTGAGCAGTTTATGCAGCGGTTTGTGCAGAGGCAAGCGCATACATTTCAGCTTTTAGACGTTGAATTGCACAACATGCTGGGGGCAGCGCAGTACGCGCACGCTCACGATAAGCCAGATGTACTCGTGAGCATCATGCAGAAGTTGGTTGTTGGCAACGCCTACTTTACAGCCCGGGGGCACAGTCCTAGCTCGCTGGCCTTGCTCGAGCAAGCCGTCACCGCTGCCAAAACACTCGGTGACCTTGAAACAGCCCATTTTTTAGTAGCCCGTTTGGGGGATACCTACCGCAACTCGCTAGCAGATACTAAGCGCGCGCTAGCAGCTTATGAAGACGCACTCGAGCTAGTACAAAACCTCAATAACTCCCACCGCGAGGTCATTTTGCGCAGCCTCATCGGCAGTTTGCAGTTTCAACTTGGTGAATCAGCTTGGCAAACGCAACTAGATGCTGCCTACCAACTTGCTAAACGTGAGCAGGATAACTTGGGGTTGAGCCATGTCTTGCAGAATTTAAGCTACCTTGCGGGCGTCCGCGAACACTACGCAGAAGCTGAACGCTATTGTTTAGAGGCATTGACGGTGCTCGAGGCAGGTCATTCACAAACTACATCATCACAAGCTAGCGACATACCCGCCGAGACTATTGAAAGTTTGTTTTTTGTGCGTTTTAACTTAGGTGTTGCCCAGCACAAACAGCGTAAGTTTGGGGTTGCGCTGACGTGTCTCGAGCAAGCCCTAGCCCTCGCTGAACAGCACAACAACCCCTTGTGGACAGCTTACATTCAACAAGAAATGGGCGATGTGTACCACGCCCAAGGTCGTAGGGCCAGCGCCCAGCAGCACTATCATCAAGCGTTGAGCTTATACGAAGCCAACAACGCAAGTTCAGATTACGACGAGCTAGCTGCCTTTCTGAGCCAGCACGCTTACCCACTGCCTGAAGATATACCAGAAACACCCTTCCAGACACACAAAAACGCTTTGCTAACGCTTCACCTATAAGCTGAAGTAGCTACGCTTTTGCATGAAGGAGGTAACTATGTTGAGACCTAACCTGAAACAACCTAATCTAAAACAACTTACAAGCGCCCTAATAGGCATCACGCTATTGCTTATGAGTTGCCAGCAGCAAGCCGCACCCGAACTTGAAGTTATGACGCAAAGCTTGAGTCGTGGAAGGGTGATGTTGCTAGACGGCACGCTACTAACTGAATACAGTAGCAACTGCACGCTAAATCAACTGGATATGCGCGAAGAAGGCTTTCGGCTCAAAGGCAGTACAGGCGGGCTTGCTAGCGTCTACATGAACACGCCCTCACCCGTTGGGATGCCTAATGAAGTTGGGACTAATCTCGTCAACTTAGCTCGAGAAGATGGCGTCAATTGGTTGCAGGACATCGAGCACGATGTTGCCATCATCATCTTAGATGACTTCAAGGGTCATGAGGTCGCAGGCGGCGTCTATCAGCTTGGCGAAGCTGTATTTAACCTAGCTGACGGCTTACCAACTCACTTAGAGGCACGGGCAGACACGCTGGCAGACAAACTTGACGCCCTCAGCAAAGAAGGTCAGCTTTCGCATGGTGCGCTGGTATTCAACCACGTTTTAGCTGTACTAAGTCATATTGCCGATGCCGTAGCTGTAAGTGATACGACAGTTGTCTTCAAAAAAGA
>JBCCOX010000445.1:0-4615 GCA_039025155.1 Deinococcota bacterium
AGAACTTCTTCTGGGAATAAAGTAAGCATGTTGGACCAGAGATAAAGTTTTTGCAGGTTTTTTAGACTTCGGACTAAACTAGGCATTTGAATCAACTGATTTTGGCTGAGCAAAAGGTATCTTAAGTTGCTTAGCTCTGCAATTGTATAAGGTAGATCAGTTAATTCATTATGTCTGAGGTCAAGTATTTGTAAATCTTTTAGCTTGCTAATTGATTCAGGTATGTCTGTTAATCTCATGTAACTGAGATCAAGATTGATTTGCCCTGTCTCAAGTGCTTCAGCTACCTTCTGTTCAGCTTCATAATAGGCTTCATCTCTTGCCATCGCAGCCACCCTATCTTGATGAATATTGATGCTTAGGTAGTTTATCGTTTTAAGCTTTGCATATTTTCATCTAAACAGATTTTGCTGGCTCATCCTGAATCGCCGCAGCATCTACCCGTGCCACATTCCCCTCTCCAGCCTCCAAAACCAACACATCCCCCGTCTGCACCCCTCGCATCACCCCACTCACATTTGTTACCGCCGGCAACCCCAACTCCCGCAAAATAATCGACCCGTGCGACAAATCGCCGCCCGTTTCCACCACTACGCCAGCCACCAAGTTGAAGGTCGGTAGCCAACCACTGTCGATGGACGGTGCCACTAAAATCGTCGTTTCAGACACAAAGCCTTGCGGTAAACGGCTAGCGGGTTCGCGCAAACACCAAGCCCGCCCGCGCACACTGCCGGTGGTTAAACTAATGCCGTGAAAGTGCGTGCGGTTACGGGTAGCAGCGGGGCTGTACTGTTCTAGGTCGTCAAAGCGGTTCAATAAGTCAGGCAGGTGAATGTCTGCTAGGGCATCAATTTCTTGACTGCGGGCTTTCATAAACGCGCGGTCGTAGACCTTGCCAACATCCAGCGCAATTAACTCGTCTTGGCTTAACTGCCAAATATCTTCGCGAGTTGGTAGTTGCCCGCGTGCCACGGCGGCATCTGCCAAAGTGAGTAAAGCGGCGCGTAAGTGGGCAAAACTTTTCATGGCGTCGTAGCGGAGCAGTTCGCGCGCGGCAATCGAGCGGCGTGCTTGCCACCAGAGCGGCAACGTCACCAGCGCCCGCCATGATTGTAAGCGCAACTTCCAGCGAGACGTCCACGTGACAGCCTCGGCTTGCCCGCCTAAAGGCGGTTGTAGCAGCGTGCGCAACATAAACGCGGGATCTTCGCTCAGGCGTGGTCTGGCGATGTCGCTTTCAAACACGCCTCGGTGCCCGTGTTTACTGAGGTAGGTTTGCCACATCTCGTTGAGTTTGGGGTCATCTGGCAAAGTGCCTTGCTCCAAACTAGCGTGCAAGTCGGGGCGAGTTGCCACGTAAGCTTTTATGGGGTTGAGGTCGGTGAGCATGGCTGTGCCGATGGTGCGCTGGCTGGCGCTGTGGATGGGGAGTGCGCCGGTACGTCGTAGTAGAGATACGGGTGCGCTAGTAGCAGCCGTGAGCGAAAACATCTCTTTAACCAAGCGGCTGTACACCCATGCGAGGTTATCCAATACCTCGCGGAAGCTTAACGTATCTTCAAAGCCACCATTTGTATAAGGTGCGGTTTTGGCGAGGATGTCTTGCCGTGCTTTACGAGACGAGGGTACGGACAAAAGTTGGGCAAGTCCTAAGCGAGCGAGCACAAAGATTTTGCGAAAGAGCCGCAAGGGTTGGAGGCTCACGTCTTCGTCAACATCGCCGCCAATCGAGTCGGTGACTAAGCGCGTGGGTAAGCCAAAGTGGCGCATCATGTCGGTCATGAGCGACAAGTTGATGTAGGGCCGCCAGCGAAATAGCTCGATGAATAAGCGGGTTTTGGGGAGGGTTGGGTCAAATTGACGGTAGTAGTTGAAGAGGGATGGCGCGCAGGCAGCAATCACGCTGGCCATAAGGCGGGAGGGTAACGCAGGCAAAATTTCTTTGTGGTTGGCAATCGTGAACACGTCGTTGCGGCGCACGCTGCGGCTAATGGGGCGCAGTTGCAACAAGTAGCAAGTTTCGCCGTCATCTGCCCATTCAACGTCCCAAGGCTTATCACCAAAACTTTGGCGCACTTGGCGTAAGAGTGCTTGAGTGCGGGTGAGCCAGGCATCATCTACCCTAGTGTCATTTGATGAAGCATCATCATCTGTTTTGGGGTGAGGTTGGGGACGCTCGAGCCACCTCAACCGGGCCACCTTGCGCGTTTCCCCAGCCGTCTTCCCACTGAGTAGCCCATCTGCCAACCCGTCCGTCACATTGAGCCAATCATCTTCGTACTCAGGATCGCTAAACGCTACACCCGCGTGCTGGGCATCAATCTGCGGCATAATTAAAATATCGCGGCGCAAGGGGGCATCATCTCCACTAGCCTGACGGTACTGATTTACGCGAACCTGACCAGCAGACGCAAGTACGTCCAGCACGGCTTGCTCGAGTCTCGTCTCATCAACGTGTAGTACAGACCTAAACATGCCCGCAAAACTGGTCTCAGCACCATCTTCCACGTTAAAACAGGAGCGTACAACCCACGGTGCAAAGAGTCCATGGGCGTGAAGAAGTTCAATCAATTCTGAGATGCTTGAATTGGGTTGTAGGTCAAGGTCGCTGATGAAGTCGCGTTGCTCGAGGCTCTGCCAAGCTTCCTCGAGCACGACCACTCCAGCGGGGATGGGTAGGCCCTTGCGCAAAGCTTGGTCTAAAAACTTGCCTTTACTACCGACAGCATGGTGTTTAATCTCGTTACTTCCCAAAAGTAACACATGGCCATCAATACTCATGCTGACTCAACTTCTTGATTGAACAAGATCACCCACCAAGTTGGTCAGTTTGTCCATGTAGGCTTGGGGTGCGTCCACCATCGCAAAGTGATCCCAGTCGGGTACAGTGACGCGGCTGGCGTTGGGCAGCAGGTGCAAAAACGCTTCCATCTGTTCCACTTTAAGCACTTTTTCCCGTGCTCCCCAAAGTAGCACCGCAGGCACATCACGCGGTGCTAAGCCGTTAAACCAATCTGCCGTGATGAGGTCAAACATCTGCGCAAACGCCGTGCAGTGGCGGTATTCCGCAAAAAACTGGGTGAGGTAATCTTTGGGAACCTCAGCTTGAAACAGCAGCCGTGTCCACAGGGGCCTAAAGAGGGGTGAGGCGAAGACCTGCTTGCCCAGTTCAGCCATGCCGGGTAGTTTCATCAATTTTGGAAAGCGGCGGCTATCCAGCGACGCACCTACCGGCGCGTGTAAGATGATGCCGTCAAGGCTGTCTGGATAATGTTGAATAAATTCCAAGGCCAATGATCCGCCAATGCCGTGACCCAGCAGGACTCGAGGCGCAGATGTCTCCATCACGATGTCATTGATGTTCCCTGCGTAGTCTTTTAAAGTTTGTAAACTCGGGTCTTTAGGCACATCCGCAAATCCTGGCAAGGTAGGTGTTACCAAGGTGATGTGTTCTGGCACAAACGGCAACAACCTCGAGAAACGAAAGCCACCACCGCCGTTACCGTGCAGGGCGATGATGGTGAGTGGTAAAGGTGATATCATAGGGTTGCCTCGAGCCTCGCTTCATCACCGACGTCACCTAGTAGTGTCGGCAGCGTCTTAAAGTCAGGATGATCGCCCGCGTGATTGAACGTGTGCTCCCACAAGATGGCGTCACCTTCAACAAAGAAAACGCCCGGCATCATCCACGGGTCGCCTACGGGTGCGCCGATAAAATGACCCTTAAACGCAGCACGAACGCCGCAGGCCCAGACCTCTGGCCCAAACATCTGACCAGCACTGCCTTGGCTAAGCCCAAACAAGCTGTAAAAGTGTTGCTCTGCGTCAGCCACAGCTTTAGCCTCTGGCCACAAATGATCAAAAAACGCCTCACCCTCCTCTGTTGTGCCTTGGTAGAAGAAAAGTATTGGCGGATAATCCGGTTGTGCGTGACTAATTTGGCGCAAATCTGCCACCATCTCACGACAAAAAATACAGCCGAAGTGACGCAAAAAAACCAGCAGTGTTGGCGTATTCAAAAGAGGCTCTAGCGTGTCACTAGCTAAGTTGATGCCATTAACAGGTTGAGTGAGTAAGGGTGGCAAGCGTCTCATCAGCGTTTAATGTACCCGACACAGCACACGGATGCACTAACACACTTCGCATTTAAATCATCTGCGCATTTAAATCATCTGCTAAGGGCGTTTATCGGAACGTTTAAGGTACGGCTAAACAGCTATTGTCAATACGTCATTGTTGATACATTATTGCCGATGTATAAGTCACCAGCTTGTCGCCATCAGTTCTTATCAGGTTATTGCCACCCTCGTTCATACGCAGATGTCTTGCACAGCATCTACACACCCTGCCAAGATACATGACGACGTATTAAGCGAATCGGTATTGAGTGAATCGCTTACAACTTCTCGAGGTCGCGCGACACATCTGCTTGTTGCAGTTGTGCGTAAAAACGCTAATAATAGGCGTTGACCCAGTCAGCGAGCTTATCATCAACATCACGGGAAGTTGCTGCATAATTGTGACCTAAGCAAGTATCTTGCTCATTCCCTTTGGTTCCTCCCCGTCTATCTCGCAGTGTTTCACGTAAGGAGGCGTTATGACGCAATTTTGGTAT
>JBCCOX010000446.1:0-4608 GCA_039025155.1 Deinococcota bacterium
CTTCAAGCTCATTGGTGCTGTGCCGTGGCAGCCTAACCTAGTGTCACCGCGCACCAAAGACGTGGCGAGTTTTCTAAATGCGCAGGTACTCATCGCTGGCGACATTGACAGCCGCCGAGTAGATGACGTGGTGTTGTGCGCGCGCGGACTCGCCAACATGCTCGAGGTACTCCGTCCCAATACGCTTATCATCACCCCCGGTGACCGCGATGACATCATCACCGCTGCCTGTTTAGCGGCGCTCAACGGCGTGCCGCTGGCGGGGATTTTGCTCACCAGCGGCTACCCGCCGGATGAACGGGTGCTCAAACTGTGTGCAGATGCGTTTGATACGGGTTTGCCACTGCTCTTAGTTGAGACAGATTCGTACTTAACTGCCAGCATGACCTCGAGACTCAACCTAGAAGTCCCGGTAGATGACCTTGCCCGCATTGGAACCGCGATGGACACCGTCGCTGAACACCTCGACAAAGACTGGCTCAAAGCGCGTTGTGCTACCGACCTCGAGCCACGTTTGTCGCCACCGGCGTTTTTATACCGTTTGGCAAGCCAAGCGAGGGCCGCTAGCAAGCGCATTGTCTTACCTGAAGGCGACGAACCACGCACTATAAGAGCCGCTGCAGATTGTGCTAAACGGGGCATTGCCCACTGCGTGCTACTTGGCTCAAACGAGAGCATTAGCCGCGCTGCTGAAACACAAGGCGTGAGTTTAGAAGGCCTTGAGATCATCGAACCCACGCCCGACCTGATCGCCAAGTACGTGCCCACGCTGGTAGATTTGCGCAAACACAAAGGTATGACCGACGCCATTGCTGAAGAAGCCCTCGAAGACACCGTTGTGCTTGGCACTCTCATGCTATATCTGGATGAAGTTGATGGGCTTGTCTCTGGTGCAGTTCACACCACCGCCAACACGGTGCGCCCGGCTTTGCAGCTCATCAAAACCCACCCAGACGCTAAGCTGGTGTCCTCCATCTTTTTTATGTGTTTGCCGGAACAGGTACTTGTCTACGGCGATTGCGCCATCAACCCCGACCCCAGTGCTGAGGAACTGGCAGATATTGCCATTCAAAGTGCCGACTCTGCCGCTGCCTTTGGCATTGCCCCCCGCGTAGCCATGATTAGCTACAGCACAGGCAGTTCTGGCGCTGGTGCAGACGTTGACAAGGTGAGGCAGGCAACCGAGCTGGCTCAAACGCGCCGCCCAGACATTCTTATTGATGGCCCCTTGCAATACGACGCGGCATCGGTAGAGAGTGTAGCTCGTAGCAAAGCGCCGGATAGTCCGGTGGCCGGGCGTGCCACCGTGCTGATTTTCCCCGACCTAAACACTGGCAACACCACTTACAAAGCTGTGCAGCGCAGCGCGCATGTCATCAGCATTGGACCGATGTTGCAAGGTTTGCGCAAACCCGTGAACGACTTATCGCGCGGGGCATTGGTGGATGATATTACCTATACGATTGCGCTTACTGCGATTCAAGCTGCGAGAGGCTAGCTATTTTGTAGCGTGAGTATACGGTTAGCCTCGAGTACCAACTCGATAGCCTCTTGCAAATTTTCATGGTTTTCCTCGAGCGTTTTACCTTGAGTGTTAGCACCCGGCAGTTCTAACGTAAAGCTGATGTAACCTTCCTCAACTTTTTCAAACACCGCAGTCAGTTTCATAAGTTGATGCTAGCATAGTGCAGAACGAGCGAATTAAAAATAGTTAAAATTAAAAATACTTAATATCTTATAAACCAGTCCTCAAGACTTGATTCTGGCGCAAGTTCATTAAGCTTAGCTTGAAAAAGATCAATGCCCTTTTGCCATATGGGACTGGGCTTGCCAACCTCATTCCATTCATAGTCATAGTTGCAATATTCTTTTTTAACGAGATAATAGTATCCTAATAAATAAAGCCCATGTGCCAAGCTAGGAGCTGCTAGTTGTAGTTGCTCTCTATTAGATGCAGCGTCATTAAAATATAGAGGACAGTTCTCATCATCAGTATCAATAGCCAACCCAATAGGGCCGTCGCCACCGATAACAATAAAGTTGCCTTCTATAAATTCATGTGTATCGTCGCCGGTGTAAGTATCAAAGCCATATTCATCCTGCGCGCGGTAGGTGGCTATATATTCGTAAGAGTGTAGACCTGTTCCCTCATAAAGATCAGAGACAGCAAGGTCTTTAGCAGGACAGTAATAGCGTAGGTAGTTTGCAAATTCTAAAGGTACTTCAAAGCCAACACCTCTGTTGACCTCGAGAACTGCTTGTTCACCGCCACCGACAAACCCCAAAAAGTTTTTATCAATACCTTGGATAGCTCTATCAGCTTGCTCAAAAACTTCTTTAAGTCTGACGCGGATACTGTCAGCATCATCGCGACGAATACCATCAATACTAATAAGACTAATAGTAAGGTTGAAACTAGTTTTGATGTCCTCATAGTAGTTTTGGCGGTAAATTTCTTCTACTTTTGGCCAAAACTCAACAATTCTGCTTGTTCGGGACATGACCTCTCCATACAGGTTAGCTAGTGAACTGGCAAAGGTTGGCCTAGTGTTTTGCTTGTCGTTTGGCAATCAGCGCGCGCACATCTGCGACAAGCTCGAGCGGTACTTGCATAAGTGTTTCTTCTAGGGCGAGTGCGGCTTCATCTTCGTTAACAGCCTCATCTTCTGTCTGGGTTTCGTAATGTTCAAGAATATCTTTAATTTGCTCCTCAGTAAATCCTTCGGGAAGTTCAGGTTTCATGAATGACCTCCTTTCTTACACATGGGGAAGTCCTGTATCAGAGTTGATGTAAAAGCGAATGTCCATAGGATGATTGTGAGCCTGCTAGGAAGTTTTCAATTTGAGATAATCAAGCAATCTTGTCTTATGCTGCGCTATGACTTCAGGATGTGCGAGGTAGCTGCTAATATCCATTAACTGCCAGTACTGACCTTCGTCGCCAAATGAAATATTGTCAATATCTTGCTGGCGTAGTTGGGCGGCAAAAAAGTACGCATATCCTCCAAGGTGATTAAGCTTGTAGCGTTGGCGGTAGCCTAGGTCGTTCACAGAAAGAGAAATACCAAATTCCTCAGTAAGTTCCCGCAAGACACATGCTTCTGGCGATTCGTCACCTTCTCTACCGCCACCGGGTAAATCCCACATGTTGGGAAAAGGTATATCATCGCGGTTGTCACGTTTGTAAACAAGAATATTGTGGTTGTGAATAAGGGCTAGTTTGCAACCTCTAAAGGGTTCGGGCGTGATGATATCCATACTCAATTCTTAGCGCACCCAAGTCTCAAAAAACTCATCTAGCACGCAGTTGCAGTAGGTCTCGAGCTGGTCCTCAAACTCCTCACTATCCACCCGCTGCCAAGCATTTTGTAGGGTGTACTCGCGGAAAAATCCCATCAGTACTTCTTCGCCAATTAAATCAGCTAAATCAATAAGGATCAACGGCCCTAAACCGTAGATGATGGCACCGTATTCCCTCGAGCTGTAGTCAGCTACAGGTTGCCCGACCTTGCGCTCGCTAAACACGGCGCGGCGGCGTCCCTCGAGGCTGTTTCTAAACGCTTGGGCAGGTCCTGAACGCGGCCCGTAGTGCTGCCTAAAATACTGTAATGTGATGTACTGAGTGGTGGCTTCATCTAGCCACGGTTCACTGACTTGGTCGCTGCCAACTAAGTTGTAAAACCACTGGTGAACAACCTCGTGAACAAGGGTGCTCTCCAAGTACGCCTGCGAGGGTAAACGTCCGATGTTGATGTCTTCGTACAGGTCGGTTGACATTCCAATAATGCCCGGAAACTCGAGCCCAAGTGCACTGGTAACCATGGGTACGATGTCAAACTCAGCATAGGGATAGGGGGCTAAGGTGTTTGAAAGTAGCTCTAAAGAATCCACAGCGTGCTCGAGCACCTCTTGGGCCCGCTGCTTATGGGTCTCACTACGCGCTTGGTAGTAGCTGTTAACTAGTACAACGTCCCCATCAGGAAGGCTTATCTCAGCCGTTAAAAGCTCAAAGTCAAAACTGGCAGAGACGTAAAAGTCTCGAGCTGGGCCGTCTTCTATTTGCAGCGTTTGACGGGTTTCAGTGATCTCACGGGTTAACGTTTGCCCACTGCTGACGATGATGGCATCAACCGGCCCGTGAAGCGTCACAGTGTAAAAAGCAGCGTCGCTGTACACCAAATCGCCGTGGTCGGGCGGGCTATCAATATCCCAGGTGTCCGTTACATCGTCGTAAACGGCGAGCATGGCGTAAGCGTGGGGAAGGCTCAAAATACCTTCTTGCAAACTTAAAATGCCATAGTTGCGCCCCATTGTTTGCGGTACGCGCAGGCTGTAGCTGAGGCTTACAGTGGCCACCTCAGCCGGAAAAAGTCCGCCGGGGAGCGTCACTTGTAAGAGCGTTTGTGCGTCGTTGAGGATAATATCTGTCTCGATACCCGCCAGACTCAGGTGGCTGATGACAAACTCGCCGCCGATGAGGTTGGGGTGGAGGTGGAAATAGAGTTCGCCCAAGATGTCACTTGTGGTGTTGGTGACGCTAACTGTTTGCGTGCCCGTGACACTGGTGAGGTCATCTGCGAGGCTTAGCTCGAGGCTGTAACGTGGCGC
>JBCCOX010000447.1:0-4597 GCA_039025155.1 Deinococcota bacterium
AGTTTGGCTCCCCAGTAGACATCTTCTGGCGAAAGGTTTGTTTCTAGCTTCCAGATGATGTCGTTAAACCAGGTCATCACATCAACGTCTTCAGCAACACCGCGAAAGAGCGTCATGGCGCTGTGCGCGTGACAGTTGATAAGCCCCGGCAGCGCAACTTGCCCGCGTCCGTCTAAGATGTGCGCGTCACCAAGATTTAAGGTTCCCGTGGGCGCAATGTCAGCGATGTTCGGGCCACGGGTGGCAATGTCGTGATGTTCTAAAATTTGCCGACTTGCTGGGTCGTAGACAGTCACATCTTGAATAACCCAGTCGTACGCTAGAGGTGGTGATGTTGAAGTATCTGGCATAGGGTTATTGTACGCAGGCTCATCAGAAACATCACCTTGCAATGCCTCGAGCCTCACCAATCAACAGCTCCGTTCAACTCGTTATGACGATGTCTACATCACCCAAGCTCAAACATTAAAGATTTAGAAGTAGACTGACTTAACGTGACTCACGCTGTCATCGGCAAGGTTTCAGCATTGTTCATAAATTCTAGCGTTGTCTCCAAATCCACAATGCCCGCGTCTGACCCCAGACCAGTGATGACTTGTGCAGCAGCGGCTGTGCCGAGTTTGCCAGCATCTTCTAAGCTGTAATTTTTGGTGAGTCCCACAATGAAGCCAGCACAGTAAGCATCTCCGCAGCCAGTTGAGTCAACGACAGGAACTTTGAGGGCGGGTAAGCGGATTTCGTCCATGTTGTGTCCGGCAATGCTCGAGCCTTGCTCGCCCATCTTAAACACCGTATGCTTCACGCCTTTGTCTAAAAAGAATTGGATGACATCTGCGCGGGCGTCCAGTCCACAAATCATCTTGGCTTCATCTAAACCCGGCATAAAGTAATCCACGTAAGGTAAGCAGGGTTCCAGTACACCAAGCATATCGTCTTGTGCAATTGCCAGCATGTCTAGCGTGGTAGCTACGCCATTATCTCTAGCAAACTTAAGAACCTCGGCGCTTGGTTCACCATCAAGCTTAGGCATCACGTAAGTACCACCCAAATGCAGCACGTCGGCCTTGGCAAGGACCTCAAAGTTGATGTCATCCAGTGAAAATACGCCATTCGCACCCAACACGTGTAACGCGGGCCGCTCGCCATTGGGGCGAATCGGAAGCATACTGGCAGAGGTTTGCACGCCGTCTTTACGCACTAGATGTTCTGTGTTGATGCCGTAGCGGTTCATGGTGTCTTGCACAAAGTTGCCCGCTTCGTCGTTACCAAGTGCGCCCATAGCAATGACATCTGCGCCAAGTTTAGCTAAATCTACGCTGGTTCCTGCTGCCGTTCCAGCCACCGTCATGCGGATTTCATCGAGCAATGCCAAGTTTTGTCCCGCTGGAATCTCGGTGACGTAGCGCCCCAAAACATCCAGAATGTGTACACCCAAGCTCACAACCATGACTTACCTCCACGTTGCAAGTTGATGTCATTACCTGACCAACACCTTATATATAGATGATGCCGACATCAACGTGATTGTTTATGTTGTGAGCTGAGTCTACCTCGAGGTTGCTAGCATCAGCCATTTAAAATTATCAAGCAACAGTTTGGGCAAAGGCTTGTTCAAACTCAGCTTGCTCGAGGTTTGTCCCAATAATCACAAGCTGAGACATATCAGTGGGTATGTTGGCATCAGCACCTGCCAAGTCGAGGCTGACAATGTCGCGCACGGCCTGAAACACCACCGGTTTCTCAAAGCCCTCAACCTGCAACCAACCTTTACAGCGCAAGACTTGACCGGGGCGCGGTTTGATTTCAGTTTCCACAAAATCGTTAAATTTCGTAGCATCCAGACGGTCACGGGCTTGTAACACAAAACTTTTCATGCCTTTGGTATGCAGGTGCTCCACTTGGCTGGGGTCAAAACTGGCATGCTCCCGGAACGCATCCAGCCCAATCACCTTTGTTGGGTCAACTTGGCTGTGGGCAACTTCGTGAACCTCCGCTAGGGGGTTGAGGTTAGCCAGGACTTCTTTGGCGCGTTCAATCTGATCAAAGCTGGCAATGTCGGTTTTGTTGAGGACAACGTTGCTGGCATAGGCAAGTTGTAAGCCGCCTTCAGGGTGATTTTGGATAGTGTCAAGCAAATTGCGCGCGTCTGCTACTGACAAAATAGACTCGAGCGCAAACGCTTGCCGAACGAGGGGCTCGAGCAAGGTCTGCGCTGCTGGAGCTGGGTCGGCTACCCCTGAAAGCTCAATTAGCACGTGTTCGGGTGGCGGCGTTTGGGTGGCCAGTTTGACCAGCGCTGCCACGACATCTTCCCGCCCCACACAACACAAGCACCCGTTAGTGAGTTCTGCCACGCCATCATCTAGCTTTTCAATGAGCGACCCGTCAATGCCGAGGCTGCCAAACTCGTTAACTATCACGCCAAAGCGCGTATCACCACGGTTCATCAGGTGGTTGACCAAGGTCGTTTTACCTGCGCCTAAAAAGCCGCCAATGATGGTTACGGGAATTCGCATATCATCCTTTCAAACCTGCCCACGCCGTCAAGTATCCTCAGATATTAACGGCAAGATGCTAATCATCAAGATGCTAACGATAAAGCCTGTTGCTCACTTACAAAATGATGATTAAGCATGTAAGCAGCTTGTGCGCCACTTGCTGCTGCCAAGATGACAGCATGTCCGGGGCTCGCCATGTCCCCAACCGCATAGACGCCCGGAATGGTGGTTTGCCCGCTGTCGTCAGTTACTACGTAGCTACCGCATTCACTTAACGTACATCCCAACTGTGTTAAGAGTGATGCCGCCGTTAAGCGCATGGGCGGACGCACAAATATACCCTGCACGGTCAGCTCCGTGGTGTCGCTAAACTGCACGCTCGCCTCTGTTTTAGACGCGCTTAATTGGGTAATAGGTGTGTCAATAATGGTGAGGTTGTGTTGCTGAGTGAGTTTGCCTCGAGCTTCACTATCTAGCTCGCCACTGTTGGTACACACGGTTAACCGCTGGCTCCAGTTCGTCAAAAACGAGGCATAGGGGTAAGCTTCTTGACCGCTGGTGATGACAGCAAGGGGTTGGTCACGCACTTCCCAACCGTGACAATAAGGGCAAGTATAAGCCCGCGCCCCCCACAACTCGCTTAACCCCGGCAAGATGCTTGTATCGTCTTGCACGCCTGTTGCCAGAATAACTTTGTGGGCATTTATGACCTCACCTGTGTCTAGGGTGAGGCTGAACGCTAAGTTTTCACCTGAGATATTTGTAACTAAGCCGTATTGAATGTCAACATCGTAGGGCTCGAGCTGTGCTTTACCAAGCTCTCTTAACTGATCAGGTGGCGTGCCATCTTGAGTAAAAAACCCGTGTGCGTGCTGCGCAGGCGCGTTGCGCGGCTGCTGGGAATCAACAATAAGCACTTTGCGACGTGCCCGCCCCAATATGAGTGCTGCACTCAATCCCGCATTGCTCCCGCCGACGATGACAACGTCGTATTGTGTTGGCATAACACCCGCCTTTCGTAAGCTCGCTAATGATAATGGATTCTCATTTATAGCTAAGACTCGAGGCTAACATAGGATGGTAATTTGACAAGCAGCCGTTACAAGAAACATTTCCATCTGGGGTAATAGTCAAACACTAACTGATACACTTTCGGTTGTAAGTGATGATGAAGCACTTGGTGACAACATGATGCATGTCGTTGGATTGAGCAACAGATAAGGTCCTACGAACATATCTAGCCAGCTGTTGGCACAAGGTGTTATTGAATCGTTCCATGTGACAGGTCTCACCTGCTTGCTTGGGGACACTAGGGTGAGTGTCTTGGGGAAAGACCTTGTGCTAAGCTTCCCACAGGTCACTAAAGTTGTGACAGAGTTTGTAACGTTCAGCAATTCATTTCCAGAGTTTGGCACAGGTTCTAGTACTGCTTGTTCGCCACAGGCTTTGTATTTGAACTGTTGTTTGCCATGGTGGTTCTTAACCATTGTTGACGATGGCTTCGTTTCTACAACCGGTACACATGCCTTATCGTTTCTACTAGCATTCTTTAGCTTATCTGTTAGTGGGGTGTCATTACCGGCTGTTTTTAAAACGTCACTGTTCCCTCGAGGTCCATTTGAGGTTGCCAGCAAGACCGCAGGTTTTCCTTAGTAGACTTTCATATCAATGCAGAGGCCCAATCAAAGAGATTTTTGTAGACTGCGGTATAGAAACCGTTGTGTTCAGCATAAGAAATTAATAAGGCATCTGCGTCGCCAATTTTCTTGTAGAACTGCTCTGCTTGTTCAGGAATCCCTAACTCTTTTTGGCGATCAACGCTGTATAAAGGTATTTCGTAATCGTTAAGATCAACGACCTCTGCTTTTACATCTTTTAGTAAACTAGCAGTGTAGCTAAAAGTGATTTATTTATAAAAATACAATTAATACTAGCTACAAAGGCTATTATATTCATATTTAACCTGAGTTCGGAGTTTTGCTATAACACCACAGGGACTTGAGAAAGCTTGTGAGACACGTTGATAGCAGGTTTTTTAGGCTGATGAGTGTAAGCAATTAAGCCAGCAAGGAGGTTAATGGCAAAGTTGTTAGGTTTGC